>JAZSPR010000096.1:0-42867 GCA_045537555.1 Acutalibacteraceae bacterium
AACAATACCATCGTAACTATTACCGATACACAGGGTAACGCAGTTTCATGGGCAAGTGCAGGCGAAATGGGCTTCAGAGGTTCAAGAAAATCTACACCCTTCGCAGCTCAGACAGCAGCAGAAACAGCTGCTAAGGCGGCAATTGAACACGGCATGAAGACTGTTGAAGTTTTCGTTAAGGGCCCCGGACAGGGAAGAGAAGCAGCAATCAGAGCTCTTCAGACAGCTGGTCTTGAAGTAAGCATGATCAAAGACGTTACTCCCATCCCTCACAATGGCTGCCGTCCGCCTAAAAGAAGACGTGTATAACCGATTAACTGGAGGTGTTTTAACACATGGCAAGATATACCGGTGCGGTATGTAAATTATGCCGCAGAGAGGGCAAAAAGCTCTTTTTAAAAGGTGAAAGATGCACCAGCTCAAAGTGTTCTTTTGAACGCCGCAGCTATGCACCCGGCCAGCACGGTCAGGGTCGTAAGAAGCTCACTGAGTACGGTCTTCAGCTTCGTGCAAAGCAGACAGCAAGAAGATATTACGGCATCAGCGAAAGCCAGTTCCGTAAGTATTTCATGATGGCAGTTCGTCACGAAGGCGTTACAGGTGACAACTTACTTCGTATCTGCGAAAGCCGTCTTGACAATATCGTATACTCACTCGGTTGGGCAACATCACGTGCAGAAGCAAGACAGCTTGTTACACATGGCCACTTTACTGTAAACGGTAAGAGAGTAGACATTCCCTCATACCTTTGCAAAGCAGGCGATGTTGTAGCTATCAAAAAGGCAAGCCTTGATTCCGAGAAGTTCAAAGCTATCCTCGAGAAGACAGGTACAATTCCTGCTTGGCTTGAAGCAGGCAACGATAACACAGCAAAGATCGTTAATCTTCCCGAACGTGAACAGATTGAAGTTCCCGTTGAAGAACATCTTATCGTCGAATTCTATTCAAGATAATAGGCTTACGATTAAACTGTATATATTAGCAGCCTGACTGCAAAATCTAAGGAGGGTTTTGAATGATAGGTATTGAGAAGCCCAGAATTGATGCTGTTGATTTAAATCAGGACGGTACCTACGGCAAATTCGTTGTTGAACCTCTTGAAAGAGGTTACGGTACAACTCTCGGCAACAGCCTTCGCAGAATTCTTTTGTCATCACTCCCCGGATATGCTATCACATCAGTTAGCATTGACGGTGTTCTTCATGAGTTCTCGACAATTGAAGGCGTTAAGGAAGACGTTACTGAAATCGTTCTGAATTTAAAGAATGTCATTCTGAAAATTCATGGCTCAGGACCCAAGACAATGTATATTGATTGCAGCGGTGAATGTGAAATCACTGCAGACGATATACAGGCTGATTCAGAGGTTGAAATCCTCAACCCCGAACAGCATATAGCAACACTCAATTCCGATGCTCATGTCCGCATGGAACTTACTGCAGACATCGGCAGAGGTTATGTATCGGCAGAAAAGAATAAGAAGATGCTTGACCCCGTTATCGGCGTTATTGCTATCGACTCAATCTATACTCCTGTCGTAAAAGTAAACTACAATGTTGAAAATGCTCGTGTCGGCGATGTTACCGACTATGATAAGCTTTCACTTGAGGTTTGGACCAACGGAACAATCGCAGCTAAGGATGCGGTTTCCCTGGCAGCCAAGATTCTCAACGAGCATCTCAACCTCTTCATTGACTTGTCAGATGAGGCAGGCAATACAGAGGTCATGATTGAAAAAGGCGAAGACAACAAGACTCAGATCTTGGAGATGACTGTTGAGGAACTTGACCTTTCAGTTCGTTCATTCAACTGCTTGAAGAGAGCGAACATTCATAAGGTAGAAGATTTGATCTCAAAGTCAGAAGAAGAGATGATGAGAGTAAGAAACCTCGGACGCAAGTCTCTTGATGAGGTTATTGCAAAGCTCAATTCTCTTGGACTTTCTCTTCGTCATGAAGACGAATAAATCAGATTTTATACCAAACTAACGGTAAAGGAGAGATATTCATGCCCGGAACCAGAAAACTCGGCAGAACTTCGGATTCCCGTAAGGCTATGCTCAGAGCTATGGTAACTTACCTTTTGGAAAATGGCAAAATCGAGACCACCGTTACAAGAGCTAAAGAAGTTCGTTCAATGACAGAAAAAATGATCACTCTTGCAAAAGAGAACAATCTTCATAACTACAGACAGGCTATGGCTTATGTCACAAAGGAAGATGTAGTTAAGAAGCTGTTTGACGAAATAGCTCCCAAGTACAATGAGGTCAAAGGCGGTTATTGCCGTATAATCAAGACAGGTCCCCGTCGTGGTGACGCAGCTGAGATGTGTATCATCGAGCTTGTCTGATTAACCAAATAATAAATTAAGGTGTCCGAAAGGGCACCTTTTTTTGTTGATAAACAATAATTTGTCGAGGTCTTTTATTGAAGGAAAAGTAATTTTTGTAGGGACCGATGCCCACATCGGTCCGATTGCGGAGTGTAGCGGAGCAATAACGGTGGAACACCGTTCTATTACAATAAATTCATTAAATCAATTTGTTCGTTTTGCGAAAATCAGAGATTTTCGATTTGTCTTCGACAAATACGGACCGATGTGGGCATCGGTCCCTACGATTGGTTTATTCAAACATCCCGACAAAGTCTGATTTGTAAATAAAACCCCAATAATTTTAATTTTGTTGATTATTATACTAATATATAAATAAAAATAAGATATTTATAAAAAATATATAAAAATTCCTTGAAAATTATGGTTTGTTGTGGTATAGTTAATCTGTATTATAACCACTAATGGAGGTATACGAAATGAAGAAATTTAAAAAAGTAATCAGCGTTATACTTGCAACACTTATGGCATTCAGCGCAATCGGCGTTGTATCATTTGCTGAGGAAGACGCAATGGATTACACAAGTGAACTTATCACAGCAGCTACAGGCAGTGACGAAAAAGTTGCTACAATCATTCTCCCCGGTATCGGTCAGTCTGATTCAACTTATGTTAAGGAAGACGGTTCAACTGTAAGCGGCGGTCTTGTGCTTATCGATTCAGAAGCAATCGCAGGCCCCATCATTACAAAGCTTGCATTACCCCTTCTTGTTTCAATTGCTACAAGAACAGCAGCTCTCAACCTTCAGGATGCAGCATATAAAGTAATTTCAGACCTTTTCTACATCCAGGCATCTGATAAAGACGGTACAGGCAGAGAAGAACTCATCCTTACAAGATATCCTTATGCTCTTTCACAGTACAATGAAGACGATCACGGCTGGTTCTACAGAATGTTCCCCATGGAACCTGTTGTTGAAGCTATGGCTGAAAAGTACGGCGCAGATGATCCTTCATATAATCCCGAAGATTACATCTATCTTTCAACATTCCAGCTTATCGGCAATCCTTATGATTCTGCTAAAGAACTCAAGGATTTCATCGCTATGGTTAAAGAACAGACAGGTTGCGAAAAGGTTAACCTTGTTCCTATCAGCCTTGGCGGTACAATTATGACAGCTTATCTCCAGCTCATTCAGGAAGAATACAACGGTGATTTCTCAGATATCAACAAGATCATCAACATCGTTGCTTGTCTCAACGGTACAGACCTTTTCTCTGATTTCTTCGACAGAAAATGGAACCTTGCAGACGAATTCCTTTATGATGAATACATCGACCTTATCGTTGAAGCAAACGGCATGCAGCCTTATATGGGCGGTCTTATTAAGATTGCTCTTAAGATAATTCCCAAGCCCGCTCTTTATGCAATCCTTTCAGGTGCTATCGAAGGACTTCTTGACAACATGTTTGTTAACTGTCCTCAGTTCTGGGCAATGGTTACTAAGGAAAGATATGAAGGTCTTGCAGACAGATACCTCGTTGGTGAAGAATATGCACTTCTTCGTTCAAAGACAGACTGGTTCCAGAACGCAAGAGTTAACCTTATCGACAACCTTAACTATGTTAAGGACAACTACGGTGTTACAACATACACAGTTTCAGCATACGGTCTTCAGTTCACAGAAGGTGAATACAACTTCTTCGGTATTGCAGGTTCATCTGCAACAACAAACTCAGACGGTATCATAAACATAAGCTCAGCTTCACTCGGTGCAACATACACAGTTCCCGGTGCAAAGCTTGAAAATGCTGTTATGCCTTCACCCGACGGCGAACTTGACATTTCAACATGTGCATTCCCCGACACAACATGGTTCTTCAAGAATCAGCATCACGAAGTAGGCAGAAATGACGTTATCCTCAAGCTCCTCGGTCAGATTCTTGTCGGTGAAGTTAATGATGTTAACTCATCTGCAAGCTTCCCCCAGTTTAACTACGGCCGTGTAACAAGAAATCTCACAAGAGACGGTCATCTTATGGACCAGGCAGCTTCAGTTATTGCTAACGAAGAAGGACTTTACACACAGGAACAGATTGATACTGTTAAGCCCTCATACGAAAAGGCAGTAGCAATGCTTGACAAGACAGTTCTTGATGAAAATTCAGCTAAAGAAGCAGAAGACATGATCAAAGAACTCAACGATGCTCTTGCATGCACAGGTCTTACTTCAGTTGAAGCAGGTCCCTCATTTATTGAGAACCTTCTTAACAAGATTCTCGGTTAATTAAACAAATTCAGAGCCGTTCTTCGGAACGGCTTTTTCTTTTTAATAAAACTTCAAGAATTGTATTTTATAATAACCATAATATTTAAAAAAAAGGCTTGTAACACAAGGAAAAATATAGTATAATATATGTATTATGGATTATTTTATACAGAAACGGAAGGTGTTCTTAATGGACGAAAATAAGATTAATCCAATTCCCGGAAATGAACCTGAAAGTGAGCAGGAATTACCTGCAGAAGAAAAGGTTGTTTCCGAAGAAGCTGAAGTTGTTGAACAGAACGATGACGTGGCTGCTCAGGAAACTGAAGAGGAAGTTGTTTCAGAGGAATCAGCCGAAAACGATGAAACTGAAACAGAAGATGCAGATTATTTCAGCGAAGAAGAAGAACCTGAATTTATAGCTGAAACTCCTGCTCCCAAAAAGAAAAAAAGTAAGGGTGCAATTGCTCTGCTTGTAATTCTTGTCGGTCTTCTTCTCACAGCAACTGTTTTCTTTGTTTCAGTTATCATGAGAAGCACGGCATCACAGAGAATTGACCATGATGAGATTGCCGTAACTATCGGTGAAGATAAAATTACAGTAGGTGAATATCTTTATTGGTTTGCATATGTTGATGCATATTACTATAATTACTATTCATATTACTATTCTCAGATTCCCGAAGACCAGATAAAGTCTGACACTCTCAATCAGCTTGCACACACAAGTGCTCTTTACAACAAGGCTGTTGAAGCCGGTTATGAGCTCAGCGAAGAAGACAAGGCACAGATTGACGATAATATGCAGGGCTACACTCAGGCTGCCGAAGCTTCAAGTGTTTCTGTTGATGACTATGTTGCCAAGAATTTCGGCAAGGGTTACACTCTCGAAATGCTCAGAACATATCTCGAAAAACAGGCTGTTGCCTACAACTACTATGAAGACATGATGAATAAAATTGAAGACGATTTCAAAGGTTCCGATGTCGAAGATAAAGTTGAAAAGGCATATAACGCAAACAAGAGCATGTATGACCTTGCGGATGTAACTTATTGTTATTTTGATGCAACAGATGAATCAGCAGAGAAAAATGCGAATGCTGTTATTGCTGAAATAAAGGGCGGAAAGTCATTTGAAGATGCAGTCAAGGCTGTAAAGGGTGATGATGAATCAATTTCAGATTCACTTACAGGGCTTTACAAGGATGCAATAAGTGCAAACTTCAATGAAGATGCCGCAAAATGGATTTTTGAAGTTGATGCAGACGGCAAGTATGTAAACGGAGAAGGTTCAGCAACTACTCTTGAAGCAGGCGGAGTTGTTTATGTTCTTTACGTAAATAATGCTCCTGCAAGAAATTCATTCATTCCCGTTTCAGTTGATTTTGTTCAGATTGATGTCAGCTCAGATGATTCAATCAAAAGCGAAGCTGAACTTAAGCTTCAGGCAAAATCAAAGGCTTCATCACTTTTCGCTGAATTTGAAAAGACAGATAAATCTGTCGAAGCATTTGCACAATTCGCTCAGGAAGCAAATGCTGATGAAAGCGGTCTTGTAAAGGCTTCATCAGAACAGGATATCGTTGCAGACGGTTCACATGACGAGGCAATTGAAAAGTGGATGACTGAAGAAGGCAGAAAAGCCGGTGATTACGCACTCCTTGAAGGTGAGGACGGCGGATATTACATCGTTTTCATGACTGCTGTTTCAGAAAATCCCGTATGGTATAATTCAGTATACAATTCACTTCTTCAGGCTGAACTCAAAGCATGGGAAGATGAATTTATTGCAGGTTATGAAGATTCAATTGTTTCAGATGATGAAGTAATCAACAATGCTGTTGCCGCTTTTAAACAGATTGCTGCTAACGCTTAATAAACTGAAAAAAACACTTGTATATTTTTGCAGAATATAGTAGAATATAGTGTATTCGTAATTAAATAAAATTTGAAAGGTGAATATCATGGATAAGAACGAAAAAGAAGCTCTTGACGCGTACCGTCAGGAACGAAAAGAAAGAATCGCAAAGCAGACAAAGAGCAATGCGAAGAAAGCACACGCAAATCCCGCTGCAAAAAGTGCCGCAGGTAAAGTTTTCGGTGCTGTAGTTTCAATAGCTGTTGTTATCGCACTTCTTGCAGGTATTCTCAGTTTCTTTGCTGTACCTCAGAAACTTACAAAGGCTGTTGTAATTGACGGTGAAGGCTACTCAATGAGTGAACTCAGCTGCTATTACATGCAGATGTACAACAATGTTTATCAGACAGCCGCTTCATACGATGCAAACTACGGTGAAGGCTACGGCAAGATGCTTACAGGATATGATGTAAGTGTTTCTCCTGCTGATCAGAAGACAAAGGATGCAGACGGTAACGAAATCACTTGGGATGAACACTTCCTCAATCAGGCTATTGATACAATGGCTAACATCAAGAGATATTACAAAGCTGCTGTTGAAGCAGGTGTTGAACTTACGGACGAAGCTGAAACACAGATTACCGAAACTCTTGAAAGCTACAAGGCATATCTCGGTAACTACTCTCTTTCAAACTTCCTTCAGATGCAGTACGGTAAGGGCGTAACAGAAAGCCTCTTCAAGAAGATTCTCAACGAACAGCAGATTGTTTCAATTTATCAGGAACAGATTCAGGAAGAACTCAAAGCTGAGTATTCTGCTGATGATGTAAATGATATCTATTCAAAAGACAAGACAAAGTATGACGTTGTAGGTTTCAGATGGTTCACAATTGATGTTGCTGAAACAAAAGAAGCTGAAAAAGCTTCAGATGCAGAAGATACATCAGAGGTAGCAGAAGACAAGAAGCCCGTAGCAGAAGAACTTGAAGCTCAGAAGTTTATTGATGCAGTCAAGTCTGAAGCTAACTACTCAGAAGAAACATTCAAGAAGGTTGTTCTTGAGTTTGCTGATAAAGAAGACGAAGCATACGAAGAATACAAGCAGGACGGTGCAACTCTTCTTCAGAAGATTACAAAGGATTCAATCGAAACAAATGTCAGCAAGGATGCTGCAAACTGGCTCTATGAGACAAACGATGCAGGCAACTATGTAAGACAGGCAGGCGACATGAAGTATTTCCTTGCACAGGACGGCAAAGCTGTTTACATCATCTATGCTACCGGTACTCCCTACAGAGATGAAACAAAGCACACAAGCGTACGTCATATCCTTGTTAAGTTCCCCGAAGCTTCAGCTGAAGCTGTAAGCGGCGAAGATGTAACAGGTGAAGTTGAAGAAGCTACACTTTCTGCTGAAGTAAAGGCTGAATGCGAAAGCGAAGCAGAATCAATCCTTGCAAGCTATAACGAATACATCAAGGAAAACATGAGCGATGTTGCTGATGAACAGTATTTCGGTGAACTCGCAAGCAAGCTTTCAGATGACACAGGCTCAAAGAGCACAGGCGGTCTTATCGAGCACATGGCTAACGATGGTCAGTATGTTCCCGAATTTGAAGACTGGGCATTCTGTGAAGGCGATTACGAAGGCGAAACAAGAGTTGCAGGTTCAACAGGTATCATTGAAACAGACTATGGTTATCACGTAATGTATTTCGTAGGTGCTGAAGAAAATCCTGATTGGTATGAATCAATTCTTTCAGACCTCATCACAGAAGACTGGGAAGCAAAACAGACAGAATTTGACAAACAGTTCGGTGAAGATGCAATTGAAAGAAAAGAAAAGGTTGAAAAGAAAGTCAAGGAATCATGCCTTGAAATGATTGAACTCAATCTTCATAACCACTAATTGAAAATGATTAAGCGGAGTCAGAAACGACTCCGCTTTTTTTGACTTTATAGGAAACTGCGTTTCCATAAAGTCAAAAAAGATTATATGTCCCGCCGATTTGCCCTTCGGGCACAGCGATGAACTAGCCGAAAACGGTCGTCGCAGGCTACGGCGAAGCCGTTTTCTTGTGTTATAAATCAGAATTTGTCGGGATGTTTCATCGTAGGAGCGCCCATCGGGCGTCCGTTTTTATGAACATGTAACTATTGTAGGGACCGATGCCCACATCGGTCCGCATTTGTCTTCGACAAATCGGAAATCTCTGATTTCCGCATATCAAACAAATTTATTCAATTAATTTGTTGCAATAGAACGGTGTGCCACCGTTATTGCTCCATTACATTACGCAATCGGACCGATGTGGGCATCGGTCCCTACAAAGTTTGTTTTTACATAATATTAATGGGTCAAAGGGCGAAGCCCTTTCCTCAATTGAGCATTGCGCATTGAGAATTTAATTTGTCGGGCTTCAGCCCGACAAATTATTGTTTATATTATAAATTAATTCTTCTTATAATTCAAGTATATTTATTATGCTTATAAATAAATATTGAATTTTTGTGAAAAACAGTATATAATTATTATGGAGGATGATAACATGACAAGTTCCGAATACAGAAAATTAGCAATGTTGCTTTCCAATATAAAGTCAGGTTCAAGGGATGCTTTTGCAGGCATTTACACAATGTACGAGAAAAAAGTTTATTTTCTTTTCTGCAAAATACTCAAAAGTAAAAGCCTTGCAAAGCAGATGGCAATTGAATTTTTCGATTATGTTTATATGCAGACCACTTCTTTCGGAAATGCCGCTGTTTTTGAAAAGTGGCTTTACAACTCACTTTTTTCAAAATGCAGAAGATATCTCATAGATAACCAACCTGAAGTTTTCGGAGAATATATTGATTCCGATTCCCCTGACGGCGATGCAATTGACGATATGCTCGCTCACGATTCCGACGAAATGCTTATGTTCCCTGACGGAATTGAAATCTCCGTTGACATGATGCAGACAGTTGACTCAATTCTTTCAGAATTACCTTTGAAACTCCGTACCTGTGTCCTTCTTTACTATTTTTGCGGTTTTGAATATTCAGATATTGCATCAACAGAACAGATTTCAGTCACAGCAGTCAAAAACAGACTCATGAAAGCTCACATCCGTCTTGAAACGGAAGAACACAAATATTCCGAAATCGGATATGACTGCGCGGGAATGGTTATTTTCATGCCAGATGTTCTTTCCTCAATGGCTGAAAACATCGTTATTCCTGCGGATATCGCATCAGGTGTAACTTCAAGAACAGGTGTGAACTGTCTTGAAAAAACCATTAAATTTGTTGACGATGCATCTCTTGAAAACACAGCTTACATAAATATTACCCGTCCCGTGGGCGATAAGAATTATGTAACAACGTATGCAACACAGGTACGTCCGCCGAAACAGTCAATAGGTCAGGATATGTCTCCTGCCGTCAAGATTCTCATGACAATCATTGCTCTGCTTGTAATCATCGGCGGTGCTGTTGCAATTTTCTTTGCGGTACAGAGCAACAATAATGAACCTGAATCGGTTGTAAATAATGATAACATTATCCAGCAGACAACTGTTGAAAGCACAACCGTTCCCGAAACCACAACCGAAGCCGAAACCACGACTGAACCGGAAACCACTACAGAGGCTGAAACAACAACGGAACCCGAGACAACTACCGTTCCCGAAACCACAACTCAGCCCACCACAGTTCCGACTACCCAAGCGACAACAATTCCGACTACAGTTCCGACCACCGAAGCGACAACCGCTCCGCCCGCAATCGAAGAACCCGGAAACGAAGATGTCAATATAGAGATAGATGAAGTTATCATAAATCAATAAGGAGATGATTAAATGTCTCTTATGAAACTTAAAAGCGGAACCGACATCAGAGGTACCGCCATAGGTGAAAAAACTGACCTTACCGACAATGCAATAAAAAAAATCATTGCGGGATTTATAAAAGTAATATGTGAAAAAACAGGCAAACAACCCGATGAACTTACAGTTGCCGTAGGTCACGATTCACGACTTTCAGCAGAAAGAATCCGCAACAGTGCTGTCTCTGTACTCAGTCACAATGATGTAAAGATTCTTGACTGCGGTCTGGCTTCCACCCCTGCAATGTTCATGACTACAGTCACAATCGGTTGCGATGCCGCCATCCAGATAACAGCAAGCCATCATCCTTATGATAAGAACGGACTCAAATTCTTCACGGAAAACGGCGGATTTGAAAATGAAGACATTATAAAAATGCTTGAATATGCCGAAGGATCCGACATATCAGAAATAAAAGAATCTGACAACAGCGAAAAAATTGATTTTATGTCACAATATGCCGAAATGCACAGAAAAATGATCTGCGAAGGCATCAATGCGGAAAATTACGACAGACCTCTTGAAGGATTTCATATTGTAACTGATGCAGGCAACGGTGTGGGCGGTTTTTATGCCACTCAGGTGCTTGAAAAACTCGGTGCCGATATTTCGGGCAGTCTTTATCTTGATCCCGACGGCAATTTTCCCAATCATGCACCGAACCCCGAAAACGCAGAGGCAATGAAAAGCATTTCAGATGCGGTTATCAATTCCCGAGCCGATTTCGGCGTAATTTTTGATACAGACGTTGACCGCTCTGCATGTGTTGATTCCGAAGGCAATGAAATCAACAGAAATTCACTTATCGCTCTTGCATCCGTCATTGCACTTGAAAACAATCCCGGCGGAACAATAGTCACCGATTCCGTAACGAGTGACGGTCTTAAATATTTTATTGAAAATGTTCTCGGCGGAAAACATCACCGATTCAAAAGAGGATATAAAAATGTCATCAATGAATCTCTCAGACTCAACAGCATGGGCATAAACTCCCCTCTCGCAATTGAAACTTCGGGACATGCCGCACTCAGGGAAAATTATTTTCTTGATGACGGCGCTTATCTTATAACAAAAATAATCATTCTTCTTGCAAACCTGAAAAAAGAAGGCAAAACTCCTGCCGACCTTATTGAAAAACTTCCGAAACCGCTTGAAGAAAGAGAACTCCGTTTCCGCATTCTCTGTGAAGATTTCAGAGCCTGCGGTCAGGAAATAATAAATGAATTTGAACAATACGCAAAAAACCGTGAGGGTTGGCACATAGCAGATGACAACCACGAAGGTTTAAGAGTTTCTCTTGACAAAAATCACGGTGACGGCTGGATGCTTTTAAGACTGAGTGTACACGATCCTATACTCCCGTTCAATGCAGAAAGCAATTCCGCAGGCGGAGTAAAACAGATTATCAAAGAATTCAACGGATTTATAAAAAGTCAGAAATCCGTTGATTGCTCAGTTTTAGAAGGATGTGATTAAAAATGGGAGAAATAGTAGAAAAATTTTTTGCGGCAGTAATGGCACTTATCATTTCTCTTTCTGCATTATTCGGCATACCGACAGAAAAAAAGATTCAGAATGTAATCCTTATGATAGGGGACGGAATGGGTGAAATGCATTTGAAAATGACGGAAGAAATGCGTGACATTTCTCTGACTATCAATGAATTCCCTCAACAGGGCAAAGCCATTACACGTTCTGCCGACAAAAAAGTAACAGACAGCGCCGCAGCCGCAACAGCCCTTGCGTGCGGAGTAAAAACAGCAAACGGTCAGATAGGTTCTTACTGGCTGGAAGACCCCGATTTCAGCTACCATGCAAACACACATCCGAAAAACATTACAGAAGCCTGTATGGAAAACGGAATGAAAACAGGTGTAATCACAACAGATAATGTTTCAGGCGCAACTCCCGGAGCGTTTACCGCACACACAAGCAGCCGTAACAACTATTCAGACATTACTTCCCAGCAGATAAAATCAGGATTTGATATCATCTGGGGAAAAACAGACGGCACACTTACAGAAAAACAGGTAACCTCTGCAGGATATACATATATTGACACAATATCCGAAATGGAAGCTCTCACGGGCAACGAAAAAAGCTACGGAATGTTCACGGAAAGTCTTCACCACACTTACAACAAAAATGACTATACACCCACCCTTTCCCAGATGACTTCAAAAGCTATTTCTTTGCTTGATTCCACAAACGAAAACGGTTTTTTCCTTATGGTTGAAGGTGCTCACATCGACAAAAAATCGCATAATAAAGATGAGGAAGGTGCCGCAGAAGCTCTTGAAGAATTCGATAATGCCGTTGAAATTGCTCTCAATTACGCAAAAGAAAACAAACATACTCTTGTAATCGTAACAGCAGACCACGAAACAGGCGGTGTTACGCTCAACGATGACGGCGTATATGAAATGACAACAGGTAATCATACAGGTGTAAATGTTCCTGTCAGGGCATATGCACCCGATAATTACGTTTTTATCAAAAACTGGGATACAATTGATAACACGGAAATTCCTGCACGTATAGTAAAAGCACTCCGCTTGCCTGCCGACAGTATCCCCTGTGAAGTGCTCAATAATTAAAAAATATTTATTTTTCTCATCTTGATTTATTTTTCACTAAGTGATATTATATCTTTATAAAATCTCCGGAGGTTACTTATATGCTTTTTATGCTCAGAGAATTTCTCAGTCCGGTTATAGCAACCCTTACATCAATCTTTCTTTCAATTTCAGCTCTTTTCGGTGTGGCAGAAGCTCCTGTCAGAACACCCGATTCTTTTGAAAATGTAAAGAATGTTATTTACCTTATCGGCGACGGTATGGGTCCTCTTCATCTTGAAATGGCAAAAGCAGAAAGAGGCATCACCCTTACAATGGATACATTTGAATATAAAGGCCGTTCACAGACACGTTCTGCAAGCAATGCTGTTACAGACAGTGCCGCAGGAGCAACTGCTCTCGCTTGCGGTGTAAGAACATACAACGGCGCTATCGGTGTTTATATGTATGATCCCCTTCACGTAGAAAGCCATCCTAAAAGCATTACAGAACTCTGTATTGAAAAAGGAATGAAAACAGGTGTTGTCACAACCGACTTAACATCAGGTGCAACTCCCGGCGGATTCTCCGTTCACACATATGAAAGAGGCAACACAAAAGACATTGATAATCAGCAAATGAAATCCGACATTGACCTCATCTGGGGCGGAACATCAGAATATGTAACACAGGAAAAATGCGAAGAAAACGGCTTCACATTCGTAAAAACATATTCCGAAATGATGGCTCTCGAAGAAGGCAGCCGCAGCTTTGCTCAGTTTGACAACAGCACATGGACAACTCAGCAGGTTGATGCAGACACTCCCACTCTTTCACAGATGGCTGAAAAAGCAATTGACATCCTTGACGACACAGACGAAGGCTTCTTCATTATGATTGAAGGCGCACACATAGACAAGCATTCACATAACAATGAAGCTGCTGCAATGGCAGAAGCTCTTGAAGAATTTGATGAAACTATAGCTTTTGCACTTGAATATGCAAAGCTCGACGGCGAAACACTCGTTGTTGTTACAGCTGACCACGAAACAGGCGGAATCGTTCTCAACGATGACGGAACATATTCATATACTCAGGGTTCACACTCTGCAGCAGATGTTCCCGTACTTGTTTACGGCTCAGAAACATTCATTGAAAACGGTGAAACAGTCAAGAATATCCAGATTCCTGAAAGAATCGCTTATTCACTCGGCTTTACAGCAGATGATTTCCCGTTTGAAGTTTTCAGTTCATGGGTTATACCTTTCAATGACTTCATCAACAACATCAATACAGAGGATTTATTAAACAAAATAAAATAAAAACATGCCGGGAGGCATAATAAATGGGTACTAAAAACAAAAACAGAATTCTGGCAAGTATAGCTTCGGTTCTTGTGGTTTTCACAGTTGCAGTCGCTGTATGGTTTGTCACGGACAACCCGACAGGCGTTTTTGCTTCAAAAAACGAAGGTGCGATTGAAAACATCACTTACACACCCGCCGAAACAAGCATAAAACAGACACCGTCATCATCAACACAACAGACCGAAGTCACAACGGAACAAACCACATCAGCAGCAGACAGTTATGTTGAAAACTTCCTTGCTGAAGCAAATACTTTCACTCAGTCAGTTGAGACTACAACAATTCCTGCAGGTCAGAAACCGTTTTTCCACGTTGTTACTGACGGCACAATCACAGACGACAAATCGCTCGAAGGACTTGACGGTGCATTGAAAACCATCGGTGAAGTTATTCTTGCCGCAGGTTTCAGATATGACAAAAATCAGCAGATTTTCTATTCTGAAGAAGAATCATGGCAGAGAAACTTCGGTTTCACTCCGATTTATGATGCTGCCGCCGCATTCACGGGAATGTATTATGACACAATGCGTCTGAAATTCAACTATGACAACATGGACTGGATGATTCAGATATGGAAAGGCAGATACGGTATCACAACAGGTGCCGAAATGGGTATTTATTACAAAGAACCCACTCAGGAAGAAAATTTCTATAAATGTGTCCCCGATGAAGAAATGCTCACAATGTCATTTGCCATTTACAAAGGTGATGAGCTTTATATGACAAGAGGTCCCGAGCCTCATTGGTGGCTTACAGGCTTCAAACTGTTTGATATGATTGCCCCCGGCGACCTTACAATGCACGCAAGCTTCTTTATGGAAGATGCAGGCATGGCAGATGCTCTTGAAGTTTCCCTCAAAGACCTCGGATTTATAAAAGATATAAATTATCAGCGTCTCGGTCTTACAATGACAATTATCTGGAATTAAAACATAACAAATCTCCGATTCAGAACGAATCGGAGATTTTTGTTTTATAAATCAGAATTTGTCGGGCTGTGCCCGACAAAAATTCGCAATTGGAAATTCGCAATTCGCAATTGATGAAGGGGCTTTGCCCCTTAACCCCATTATATGGTTCAAAAGGCGGAGCCTTTTCCGAAATTGCGCATTGATAATTGCTAATTGCCAATTAGAATAATTTATCGCCTCAGCGATAAATTATTGTTTATCATTCAGCAACAAAGTGCATTGCGATGCTGTCGCCCGTTGTTCTGAGTGAGGAAAGATTAATGCCCGAATTCATAAGGAGAGCGCCTGAATAAACTTCGCCTGTTTTCTGACACTTATACATCTTGTTCTTATCAAGTCCTTTGAGTTTCAGGAAAAACAAGTGGTCCATATTTTCTCTCATTATAACCGCAGTCGCAAGAACCTCGTTTTTATCGGGAGAAACAAAGCTCCATGCACACTTGAAGTGGTCAAAATAGGGGTCAATGAGTCTGTAAAGGTCTCCGTAATGGATAAGGTCGTAATATTTGTGATAATCCTTGACCTGTTCTTTTACGATTTCTCTGTCTTTTTCTGTCAACTTTGTGGGGTCAAGCTCATAACCGAAAGTACCCCAGAGTGCAACGTTACCCTTAGTCTTGTAACCTGTTCTGTCAGAAGCTGAAACGTGAGCACCCATTGTTGAAGCGGGATAGCACATTGATGTGCCGAACTGAATTGTAAGTCTTTCAATGGGGTCTGTATGATCACTTGCCCATATCTGAGGTGAGAAGTAAATCATACCGGGGTCAAAACGTCCGCCGCCGCCCGAACAGTTTTCAAGAAGCATATCGGGGAATGTGCTTGTAAGTCTGTTCATAAGGTCATATGTACCTAAGACAAAACGGTGGAAGAATTCCTTTGACTGTTCAGGGGGAAGAATTGCCGAACCTGCTTCTGAAATGTTACGGTTGAAGTCCCATTTGAGGTAGTCAATCTTGTTCTTTGAAAGAACCGAATACATCTGGTTCCAGATATTATCCCTTACATCTTCTCTTGAAACGTCAAGAACATACTGATTTCTGCCGATTGATGATTCTCTTACGGGCACGTGTACATACCAGTCAGGATGAGCTCTGAAAAGTTCTGAGTCGGGTGAAATCATTTCGGGCTCATACCAGATACCGAACTTCATTCCGAGTGCATTTACTCTTTCAATAAGAACACCCAGACCGCCTTTGAGTTTGTTTTCGTTTACAAACCAGTCGCCGAGTGAGTTTGTGTCGTCGTTACGCTTACCGAACCAGCCGTCGTCCATAACGAGCATATCCATACCGAGCTCTTTTGCATTCTTTGCAAATTCAACGAGCTTGTCTGTGTCAAAATCAAAGTATGCAGCTTCCCAGCTGTTGATAAGAAGCGGTCTCTTTTCTGTTTTATATCTGCCTCTTACAAGGTTATTCATATAAAGTCTGTGATAGATACGGCTCATTTCGCCAAGACCCTTGTCTGTGTAAACAAGGACTGCTTCGGGTGACTGGAAGCTTTCACCTGATTCAAGATGCCAGGAGAAATCTGTGGGATTGATACCCATAATAACTCTTGTTGTGCCTGAGTAGTCACATTCAGCGCTGAATTCAAAGTTACCGCTGTAAACAAGGTTAAAGCCGTATGCGTCACCGTTGTCCTCAGTTGCACCGTGTCTGAGAAGTGCTGCAAAGGGGTTCTGATTGTGGCTTGATGAACCTCTCTTACTTGCTATACCCTGAATACCGTGTGCAAGTCTTCTCTGTTCTCTGCATCTCTCTTTTGCGTGTCTGCCGTAAAGAGTGATAAGGTCAAAATCCATTGAGGGCAGGTCAAGACATGTTGAAAATACTCTTTCAACATCAACACCGTCTGAGCCGCCGTTTTCGATTCTGACACTCTTTGTTATAGCATCAACAGTATTAAAGGCTGTGTAAATGAGAGTAACTTTTACACCTGTTACGCAGTCTTCTGCAAGAATTTCAAGTGTATCTGCTTCATCGTCGTTATTCACATAAACAGACGGAAGAGGTGCGAGTGAGGGTTTGCCCTTATAGAGCTTGTGGCTTACATAACGGATATCCGTTGTTGTGTTGCCGTGAACATTCTTTATTGCAAGTGCCGAGATTCTGAAGTCACCGCTGCCGTTGCAGGAATATTCCATGGGAGCAACGTCTGTTGAAAACTCCTCACGGGGAATATTCTTGTTTGCAGGGCTGAATGAAGCACTTTTTATGCGTTTTGCATTAGCCCAGAGATTGTCGTCGGGAATGTATGCACCGTAATAGAGATTGAGAAGATAATTCTCATCACCTACACCGATGACGTAGCTTGAATTGGGTGTATCAAGCTTGAATATTTTCTGAGAAGCGTTAAAAGTAATCATTGATTACCCTCCCTGATTATAAATTAAGAAAATCTTTTCTGTATTTCACGCCGAAGAATTCAGCAAGCTCAACCATTTCTTCGTCCTTGATAGTATTCTTACGGGGAAGATGAGCTGTGAGCATATAAATCTGGGCAGCCTTTTCAACTGTTTCAATAAGACCGAAGGTTTCATCAAGATTCTTACCTGCACCGTAAATGCCGTGCATACCCCATACAACAAGACGGAATTCTTCCATTTTCTTTGCAGTTGCTTCACCTATGGAGTTAGTACCGCAGAGCATCCAGGGAAGAACACCTACACCGTCTGGGAAAACAACGATGCACTCTGTACACATTTCCCAGAGAGTGTGAGTGAAGCTCTTTTCGTCAAGCTCATGAACATAGTTCATCGCAAGAGTGTATGTAGGATGTGAATGCATAACAACTCTGTTTTCGGGGTCAACCTTAAGTCTTGCCATATGGCTCATAAGGTGAGCAGGAAGTTCGGATGTGAACTTTCCGCCGTCCTTGTAACCCCAGAGAAGCTCGGCTGTTGTGCCGTCTTCTGCAATTCTTATGATGCCGAGATTTGTTTCGGGGTCGTGCTCAACATTCTTAAAATATTTGCCCGTACCTGTAACGATAAAGATTTTGCCGATAAGGTCAGTTGCATCAAAACCTGTGGGAATTGTACGAAGAACCGCATCTTTATCAAGATATTCGTAAACTTCGTCATTTTCGAGCATGTAGCTGATGTTACCGCCGTTTCTTTCGTCCCAACCGAGGCGGTACATATTGGCTGTCATTTTTTTCATTTCTTCCACAAAGGGAGCTGTAAGTATATTTTTCATTATCTTTTCACCAGAATTTCCTGTTCGTATTTTTTAACTTCGTCAATGTATGAAACGCTTACGTTTTCTCTTCTGAGATATTCATTCCATACAGCACCGAAGGGTGCTGTTTTCATTTCTTCCTGAAGTACCATAAGTGAAGTGATGTCGTTTTCTTCCTGAAGAGCCTGCATTTTTGCATTGGGCTCAAGAAGTGCGAAAAGAAGAGCCTTCTTTACATTTCTTACACCTGTAATCCATGCTGAAATACGGTTGATTGAAGCATCGAAATAGTCTGTTGCAATGAAAACACGGTCGAGAGCATCATTTCTTACGATTTCCTTTGCAATTTCCTTTGTTTCATCATCAAAGAGAACTACATGGTCTGAGTCCCAACGCATAGGTCTTGTAATGTGAAGAGCAATCTTTTCATGGAAAAGAAGCATTGATGAAATCTTGTCGGAAACCATTTCTGTGGGATGATAGTGACCGTTATCCATAAGGGGTGTAATACCCTTGTAGTCAGCATAGCTGAGAGCGAATTCAGCTGAGCCTACCGTGTAAGCTTCAAGACCGATACCGAAAACCTTTGATTCAAGTGTCACAT
The DNA here is from genome assembly GCA_045537555.1 of Acutalibacteraceae bacterium. Lineage (GTDB taxonomy): Bacteria > Bacillota > Clostridia > Oscillospirales > Acutalibacteraceae > UBA1081. The sequence goes on from JAZSPR010000096.1 coordinate 19,008, forward strand.
AAACCTTTGACTTATCATAAGGCATATCAAGAATTGCATCAAGTGACTCCTTGAAACGCTTACGAGGAGCAAGTCTGTCTGCGGGTATATCTTTGTAACCGTCGGGAATCCATATGTTCATAACACAGGGTATACCTGTTTCTGTTGCGAAGTATTCCGAGATTTCAACACAGCGTCTGCAATGCTCAATCCAGAATTTTCTTACATTTTCATCGGGTGATGAAAGTGTGAGGTCATTCTTTACCATAGGATGTGAGAAAAGTGTGGGATTGAAGTCAATGCCCATGTTTCTTGCCTTTGCAAACTCAACCCACTTTGCAAAATGCTTGGGCTCAAGTGCATCTCTGTCTGCAAACTCGCCGTCTTCAAAAATCGCATAGCTTGCATGAAGATTGAGCTTTTTCTTGCCTGGGATAAGTGAAAAAGCCTTGTCGATATCAGCCATAAGCTGTTCGGGAGAGGTTGCCTTGCCGGGATAGTTACCTGTTGTCTGGATACCGCCCGAAAGAGCTTCCTTTGAGTCAAAACCCGTAACGTCATCACCCTGCCAGCAATGAACGGATACAGTTATGTCCTTTAATTTTTCAATTGCACTTTCGGTGTCAACACCAAGTGCCGCATATTCATTTTTTGCAATTTCGTAAGCTGTCATAAGAGCCTCCCAAAAACATTGATAATTAATTATACCTTTTTATTATAAATATTGCAATGAGATTTTACATTTTTTACATAAAGAATTATTGACACTCAATCGCCCTTGTGATAGACTAAATTTATAAAACAATTGTATTCTGAAAGGAGAAGACAATATGAAAAAAAGATTCACTTCATGTGCAAAAAAGGTAACGGCATTACTCCTTGTTTTTCTTATGACGGGTATAATTGCAATTCCCGTTTCTGCTCAAAACACAAAGAATTACATCATTGACAATCCTTACGAAGATATTGACTGGGATACATGGGGAAGCTACAAAACACAGCTTCATTCCCACACAAACGCAAGTGACGGTTTTCTCACAATCCATGAATATGTAAAAAAGCATTATGATATGGATTATGATATTGTTGCCGTTACGGATCACGGCACAATCAACAAGGGCTGGGATGTTGCCCCTGAACTTGTACCGATTCTGCGACTTATCAAATACGAAAGAACTCAGATGAAACCGATTAATCCTCTCACAGCCGAAGAATATGAGGCTTACACATCGGGCTCTGCATATTCCGAAACAAGAACTCATGAAAACGGCATGCTCGATGTCCCCAAGGGCATTGAACTCAACATGGCAACTCCCGTTGCAGATTGTCATCTCACAGGCTATTTCTCAGACTACGGTCAGGGACTTGCAGGTGTTTTCGGTGATTACGAAACTCCCGCAAGAGAAGTCATGAATGACGGCGGCATCACTTTCCTTTCTCATGTAGGCGAATATGTCTACACAGATAAAGATTCTCAGAATTATGTAGGTCAGAAAGTTGACGATTACTACGCAAACAAGTTTGCAAGACTTTTCATTGATTATCAGGGCTCTGCTCTGGGTATGGGTATAAACAGTGCATCCGATGCACACACCCGTTGCGACAGAATTCTCTATGACCAGATTCTTGCCAAGACAATTCCCAACGGTGTTGTTCCATGGTGTAACACTTTTGCAGATTCACACAACGAGCAGTCAATTAATGATGCATACACATGGACATGGATGGAAAACTTCACAATGGAAGATTTCCGTGAAAGCCTTGAAAAAGGTCAGTTCTTCTCAGTTTCTCACTATTCAAACGGTGTTGAGCTCAACGGTATGGAAGAAATCCCCGGCTACAGCGAGCAGAAGGTTGTTGATGAAAAGCTTTATCTTCTTGACAATACTCCCAATGTAACAAGACTTGAAGTTGATCAGGAAAACGACACAATCACAGTTGAAGGCGAAAACTTTAACCTTATCACATGGGTTTCAGACGGCAATGTTATTCTCCGTGAAGAAATAACAGACGGTAAGGCAACTCTTGACCTGCACAGAGAGGATCTCCTTGCAGAGCCTTACATGTATGTAAGATTTTACATCACGGGTGAAAACGGCATCTGCTATTCACAGCCCATGGTTCTCAATGTTGAAGGTGAAGAATTTCCCGCAGTTGATATTCCCGAAACAAACGACATTTCAACATTCCTGCGTGACCTTGTAACATTTATTGATAATATTTTCTTCAAGTACAATCCCCTTATCTGGGCATTCAAGTTCTTTGCACTCGGTTACAATCCGATTGAGAGACTCTGATATTCTTATAATATCAACCAAAGCTGACTATACATCTTCAGGGGTGTAAAGTCAGCTTTTCTGATATAACTTCAACCCGATTCTCACTTTACGGGAGCAATTTCCGCTTTAAGGGGTTTAAAAATTACTCCCGTTTTTATAGAATGGAGATACAAAGGAGGGTTTGCTATGGCAAATAACACGATAGGACAGTTTATTTCAGTTCTCAGAAAAGCAAACGGAATGACACAGCAACAGCTTGCTGACAGGCTGAATGTTTCAAACAAAGCTGTCAGCAGATGGGAAAGGGACGAAACAGCTCCTGATATCACATTGATACCTGCCATTGCGGAGATTTTCGGTGTTACCTGTGATGAGCTTTTGAAAGGCGAAAGACTTGATTCCGGAAATATTTCGCAGAGAACGGAAAAACAGGTTGAAAAACAGCTGTTTTCACTTATCACAAGAACATTGATGAGTTTTAAAACTCTTGTATGGATTGCATTTGCACTTTCTCTGGCGGGACTTGTATGCATGCTTGCAATAACAATCGTTTTCGCTAAGTCCGAAGCAGGCTTTGCCGTTATGCTGTTATTCCAGATTCCTGCTTTTGTTATAGCTGTTACGGCTGTCAGCAGAGTAAAAACAACAAAAAGAGGAAATGAACTGTTAAGTCATGCGGAAAGTAATGAGTTAAAAGATTTTGACAAAGCTTTCGGAAATTATTCATTTTTTATTTTTTGTACGCTGTTCGCCGTGATTCTTATTTCGGTATTTTTACTTTTTGACCTTAATATTACAACACTTTATTTTGAAACGGTGATGACAGAAACCGGTCTGATGACTACCGGAAAAATTTTTCGTTATGATGTTTTTGTTATTGCACTTGTTCTTTCGGCAATTTATCTCTATCTCAAAGACATTTTTATTGCATGGATTACTGAAAAACCGATAAAAATAGATTTTGATAAAACTGTAGTTATTATGACTGCGGTTCAGATAGCTTTTATTGTTCTTGGCGGTGTATTTTTTATTATTGCACCTTACGGAGATATGTCAGCAGACAGTCCGTCTCCCGTAAGTATCACACTGAATATACTCGGTCTTGCCTGTCTTCTCGGAAATATAATAAGCTTCGCGGTGTTTATTCTGAGAAACAATAAAAACAGAAAAAAACTGATTTTCAAAGGCATAAGAAACTCTCTTTTCACCGTTTCGGGTTTTCTTATTTCCTTTGTTCACGGCGTATCTTTCACAACATTTGACGAAATAACAAGTGAATCGACCGTTTGGGAAAGATGTGACGAATGGTCTCCCGGTTATCTGATTATTGCATTGCTTTTTGCCTTTTCTGTTATCATTCTTTTTAAAGTGATTGAAAGAATTATTGAAAAATATAAAAATAAACATAAAACATATTGCAGAGAAGATGTAAACAATGTATAATTAAAGAAAAATCCTCAGGAGGAGAGACTATGGCAAAAATTATCGGTGCAAACATCCCCAACATTCCGTGGCAGGACAAGCCCGAAGGATATAAATACCCCGTCTGGAGATATGACGGCAATCCCATTATCACAAGAGACAACCTTTACGGTGCAAACAGCATTTTCAATTCAGCAGTTGTACCTTTCGGCGACGGCTTTGCAGGTGTTTTCAGAGTTGACAACATCAGCCGTGACCACACACTCGTTGTAGGTTATTCAAAAGATGCTATAAGCTGGGAACTTCAGGAAGAAGTTATTTTCAGAGGTTACGACCCCCGTCTTTGCGAAATTGAGGGCAAATACTACCTTTCATGGGTTAATCTCACACCTCAGGGTACAACAATCGGTATTGCATATACAACCGATTTCAAAGAATGGGTTCAGCTTGAAGATGCATGTTATCCCGTTGCAAGAAACGGCGTACTCTTCCCCCGTAAGATAAATGATGAATATGTTCTCTTTATCCGTCCCTGCGACAGAGGTCACACACCCTACGGTGATATTTTCTTAAGCCACAGTAAGGACCTTACATACTGGGGCAAACACAGATGGGTTATGTCACCCGTGAAAATCTGGGAAAGTACAAAAATCGGTGCAGGTCCCACTCCCATTGAAACAGACGAAGGCTGGCTGTGCTTCTATCACGGTGTTCTCACAAGCTGCAACGGCTTCACTTATGCTATGGGTGCAGCTATTCTTGACATTAACGAGCCGTGGAAAGTAAAGCACAGAGCAGACTGCTTCCTCCTGGCTCCCCACGAAATGTATGAGCTTGTGGGCGACGTTCCCAATGTTGTATTCCCCTGTGCGGCTCTTGCTGATGCAGAAAGCGGCAAAATCGCTATCTATTACGGCGGCGCTGATACTGTTGTTGCTCTTGCATTCACAACAGTTGACGAAACAATCAGGTTCATCAAAGAACATGACCTTATGAAATAAAATATCTGACGGCAGGGGAAACCTTGCCGTTTTTTGTTTACTTGACTCGTCTTTAAAATTTCTGATAAAATATTTGTAAGATTAACCGTTTTAAGCAGTCTTATAGTTGAGGAGGTGATAAAGTGACCGATTTTGAGAAACTCTATGATGATTATTTTAATGATGTTTACCGTTATATCCTGAGACTTTCGGGAAGTGAACATGTTGCAGAGGAAATAACGAGCGACACTTTTTTCAAGGCGATGCAATCCGTTGACCGTTTCCGTGGGGATTGTGATATACGGGTGTGGTTATGTCAGATTGCAAAAAACTGTTATTATACCTACATAAAAAAGCACTCTAAACAGGAAAGTCTTGACGACGACATTTTTCTCTTTCTGCCTGACCTTTCCGACGGTGTGGAAGAACAGGTAAGCCGTCATGATGAAGCACAACGGATAAAAGAAATACTGCACCTTATTCCCGAACCCTACAAAGAAGTGGTTATGTGGCGTGTTTTTGCCGAAATGAGTTTCAGGCAGATAGGACAGATTTTCGGAAAAACCGAAAACTGGGCATGTGTCACTTATCACCGGGCAAGACTCATTATCAGAGAAAGATTGGAGGAAAGCGAAAATGAAAAATGAATGCAGTCTGATGCTTGACTTACTGCCCCTTTATTCGGAAGACATGGTCAGCGAAGAATCATCGGAAATTATAAAAGAACATCTTTCAAACTGTCCCGACTGCAGAGAGAAACTGTCATTTCTTAAAGAGACGGATGACATTCTTTTACCTGCAAAAGAAGAAATCAAACCTTTTAAAAAGATACTGAAAAAGACAAACAGACAGTTCAACGTGCTGTGTTATGCAGTTATCATTCTTCTTCTGTTCATCGGTGTATCATTCAGCGACTGGGGCGAAAATATGCTCAAAAGCATTGCCGTTATGCCTGCCACAGGTGCACTGGGATATGTTCTTTTCCGTTACAAGACTCTTTACAAGTTACCGCTGATGCTTCTTGTGACGGAAGCTTTTGCCTTTGCAATAAACATCATCGAACATGATTTTTATATGATAGGTCTCAATGTGGCACTCGCTTTGCTGTGCATTCTTGCAGGTTTTCTTTTTGCCGTGCTTGTTCATTTTATATTCAGGAAAGATAATAAAAAAACATTTCTCAGGATAATTTCCTGCTTCGTGGCAATTGTATTATTTTCAGGAATATGTTTTCTGACAACTGCCGTTGCAGGCAATCCCGTTTCAAGAATCCTTGCAGGAATAAATATCAATGAATATGTTGAAAAAAACTTCAGTGGTCAGGGGTATGAAGTAACAGACATAAAGTTTGACTATCTGAGCGCTTCCTATGTTGCATCCGTAGAAGTACCCGGCAGCTTTGACAGACACTTCAGTATTTCTGCCGGTCTTGACGGCAAAGTAAAGGATAAAATACATGCTGACAACAGTTGGTTAACCGAAAACACAGCCGACAGAATCAGAAGCACATACAAAGATGCCGTTGAGGCTGTTTTTTCCAATCCTGATTTTCAGTACCCGCAGGCATCCCTGTTCGCAACAATTGATTTTGAAGAAAATCCGGATCTTTACGATAAACTTGAACCCGATATGCAGTTTAATATCAATGAATTCGGTGCAAAGGCAGGATGTATCAGTATTGAAATATGGGAAAACAACCTGACTGCTGAGCATGCCGCAGAGATTATGCTTCACACAAAGGAACTTCTTGACAAAAACGGTATTGAGTTTTATAAAATGGATTGTAATATCCGCAATCCCGACACGGAAAATTATGAAGCATTTTATGTGGAAGATTTCCTCTCGGATGAAATCTATGAAGAGGGCATGATTGAAAGAGTAAACATTGCGGGTGAAATGCATATCTAGTAAAACAAAACCTTCCGTATTTTTACTTACGGAAGGTTTTTTACTTTATAGGAAACTGCGTTTCCATAAAGCAAAAAATTATATGTCCCGCCGATTTGCCCTACAGGCACGGCAATGGACTAACCGAAAACGGTTGCCACAGGCGTACGGCGACCGTTTTCTTATAAATCAGTCAATTTTCAGGTCAAGCAATTCATCTGCACTCACATTATAAAATTCACAAAGCTTTTTTAAATCTTCAATGGCAAGTTTTGCTCTGCGTTTTTCAATATGGTCATAACCCTGTTGTGATTTGTTTATTATTTTTCCAACGGATTTCTGAGATAAATCATTATCGATACGTAAAGCTATAAGTTTTTCAAGATAATCCATAATTATCACCCGATAAAATCATACAATACTCTTATTTTGAGTATTGACAATAACTCATACATTGAGTATAATAATTATGATGAACAAAAATCTGATTTATTTCTTGACAAAACCTGACATCAGTTATATATTAAAATCAGGAACACAAAAAAAGGAGAGAATATTATGTCAAAACTGTTCGGAAAAAACGCTCAGTCAACTCCGATGAGCAAAAAAGAACTTTATGAAAGAAATTACAATAACGGAATTACAAATCTGCTGCTTGTTGTTGCATTCAGCGTGATTAACATTGTTCTGCTTGTTACAAATTCCAATACATATTTCCTTTTCTCGGCATTCGTACCCTATTTACTCGTTGACCTGGGAATGTTCTATACGGGAATGTACCCCGAAGAGTATTATTCTGACTTGGGTTATATTGAATTTCTTGATAAATCATTCCTCATTGTAACCGTTGCTCTTGCGGCAGTTGTGATTATTCTTTATCTTCTCTGCTGGATTTTCGCAAAAAAGAAAAAAATCGGTTGGGTAATTTTTGCTGGTGTAACGGCATGTATCGATACTGTTGCAATGCTTGTTCTCGGCGGTATCGCAATGGAATCAATTATTGACATTATATTTCATGCATGGATTATTATAAGTCTCGTAAATGCTATTGTAATTTTCAATAAACTGAAAAAACTGCCCGAAGAACCCCTTGAAATTCTCCCCTATGAAAATTCTCAGCTTGTGCAGAACAGCCCTGTTCTCAGAATGGCTGATACGGAAGAATCCTCAAGAACTTTGCTTGAAGCAGATGAAGGAGTTTATCATATAATTTACAGAAGAATAAAAACAACAAATGAGCTTGTGGTCAACGGAAGAGTTTATGATGAATATGAAGCATTGATTGAAACTCCGCATGCTCTTACGGCAATTGTTGACGGCCACAGAATTGAAGTGCAGTATGATATGACAAATCATATGTACATTATGTTTGACGGTAAACAGCTTGCAAAGAAACTCAGGATAATATAAACAAAAAAGATTCCGTTTTTACACGGAATTTTTTTTATACTTTGAAAGTCCGCATTGAAAATATATCATTTTCGCAAATTGATTCAATAAGATCGTTGTAAATGAACGATTTCCAATCGTTATTGCTCCATTACATTACGCAATCGGACTAAAAATGGGCATCGGTCCCTACAATAGTTACATATTCATCAAAACAGGCACCTGATGGGCGCCCCTACGGGTTTTATCTTATAATTTTAATAAAATCAACACCGTAAGGTGTTCCGAAATTGCGAATTAAGCATTGCGAATTGCGAATTTAAAAGAGCCCGACAAATTATTGTTTATAAACAATATTTAAAACATATTGCTATTTGTAACAGTTGACGAAACAATAAAGTTCATTAAAGAACATGATCTGATGAAATAAAAAAAATAAACAACCGACGGAAATGTGTGATTTCTGTCGGTTGTATTATTCTCTGCCAAGAAGCCAATCCACAGAAACATTCAGAATGTCTGCAAGTGCATTGAGTTCTATGTCTGAAACGGGTCTTTTCTGTCCCTCAAGTAATGATAATGCGGGAGTGCTGATGTCTATACCTGCAAGTTGAAGTTTCGCAAGTAACTCAATCTGCTTCATCCCTTGTTCTTTTCTTGCTTGTGTTACCTTCGCTCCGATCATGTTTTTGTCGCCCAACGCAAGTTTTCTCGGTTTCAAGCCTCTCACCTCATAAATATTATATTGCCTGAAAGACTCAATTTATTTGGTAATACCAAATATAATAGTTTTATTTACTAATACCAAATAAAAACAGGTGAAAATATGAGTGAATTAAAAACTATTGAAGAGATATTGTCGGATGACGGGTTCTGGGAATATTATCATAAACATTCCGATGAATATAATATTCCTGATACTGTTCCTGAGTATATTCTGACAGATAAAATGAAAATCAAAGAGAATAGGTTTTTCAGGAATTATATCGGGAGCAATAACATCCCGTATCCCGAAGTTGACAGTAAATTTGAGCAGACAAGAAGCAGAATTGTTGTTTTGTTTTTCAAAAGTGTTATTTTTATCCGAGGAATAATTAAAAAAATGTTACATTTTGATAAAAAATATTGATATTTTAGAAAATAGTTATTATAATCATATATATATTATATATAAGGAGTTAGATAAAATGAAAAAAATAAAAAAGATTTTGTCCGTAATTCTGACTTTTGCGATTTTACTCCCCTGTTTCTCACTTATGGCGAATGCCGTAAGCGGAAACATTGACCCCGACATAGTAAAAATGTCAAGTCAGCTTGCAGTTGAAATTGAACAGGAAGCAATCGTTCTTCTCAAAAATGAAGACAACGCTCTGCCCCTTGAAGGCAAAAAAGTAAATGTCTTCGGTGCGGCATCGGTTGTCTCACTTCTCGGCGGTGCAGGCTCGGGCGCTATCGTTACTCACGACCCCGTATATTTCTATGAAGCACTCGATGAAGCAGGAATTGAATACAACAAAGAGCTTCAGGCACTTTATGAAAAGAACTGCGCTTCAAATGAAATTCCCAAAACAAGCAACACAATCCTTAATAATCTTCTTCAGCTTGTTCTTGCTAAAAACTCACTTAAAGAGATGAATCCAAAGAAACTGACTGATGATGTAATGGCAGATGCAAAGGCATTTTCCGACACAGCAATTGTTGTCATCGGCAGAACAAGTGCGGAAAACTCCGACCTTACTCCCGAAACACTCAGACTCAGCAATGACGAAAGAGCTATGGTTGAAAAGGTTGCAACAACATTCTCAGAGGTTATCGTGCTTTTCAATATCGGTAATGTTATGGAAATGGGCTTTATTGATGAATATGATTCAATCAAAGCCGCCGCTGTTTTATGGATTCCCGGTGAATTCGGCATGCGTGCAGTCGGTCAGATGCTCAAGGGTGATGTAAACCCCTCAGGTAAACTTGCCGATACAGTCACATACAGCGTTTATGACCATCCCTCAACTGAAAACTTCGGTTCATTCAAATATGATAACGGTGAGCATTTCGTTGAATATCAGGAAGGCATTTATGTAGGTTACCGTTACTTTGAAACTTTTGCAAAAGAAAAAGTTCAGTATCCTTTCGGCTACGGTCTTTCTTACACAACATTTGAAAAAGAACTCATTTCTTACAGCACCGATGACGGTAAGATTACAGCCGAAGTAAAAGTTACAAACACAGGTGACAAAGCAGGTAAAGACACGGTTCAGCTTTATTACAGCGCACCGTATTACGGCACAATCGAAAAGAGCGCAATAAACCTCGGCGCTTTTGCAAAAACAAAGCTCCTTGCGCCCTCTGAAAGTGAAACAGTTACGGTTGAGTTTGACATTAACTCAATGGCTTCATATGATATGACAAAAGCGGCATGGGTGCTTGAAAAGGGCGATTACACAATCATCCTCGGTGAAAATGTGCGTGAACATATCGATTCATTCGCATACACACTCGATGAAGATGTCGTTATGAAGAATGACGATGTTACAGGCACAGAAATAAAGAACCTTTTTGACGATGCATATAACGGCTTTACAGTTCTTTCAAGAAAAGACGGTGTTGCAACATACCCCGAAGCAAGAACACTCGTTGCAACAGACAAAGTGAAAAAGCCCGATGAGCATCCCTCCCCCGTAAAAGAGGGAACTGCACCTGCTATGGGTGTTACTTACGATAAGACTATAATGCTTAAGGATGTTTATGAAAATCCCGAGCTTATGGATAAATTCCTCGACCAGCTGACTCTCGATGAAATGACTCATCTTGTAACTCACAGCGGTTACATGACATACGGAATTGAAAGACTCGGAATTCCCAAAACGTGGGACAACGACGGTCCTTCATGCGTAAAGGGTGCTCACGGTATTACTTATTCAGACTGCGGTACCGCATATCCTTGCGAAACTGCAATTGCATGCACATGGAACAAGGACCTTGCATATAAAATGGGTGACAGCGTAGGTCAGGAAGCAAGAAGCATCGGCACGGATATCTGGTATGCCCCCGGTGTAAACATTCACAGAAATCCCATGGGCGGAAGAAACTTTGAATATTTCTCCGAAGACCCCGTTATCTCAGGTATTATGGCAACGGAAATCATCAACGGTGCATGGAATCAGGGACTTGTGACAACAATCAAGCACTTTGCGCTTAACGACCAGGAAACGCACCGCACGGGTGTATTCACATGGGCAGATGAACAGACTCTGCGTGAAATTTATTTCAAGGCTTTTGAAATCCCCGTCAAAAAGTCGGAATGCCACGGCGTTATGTCTGCTTATAACAGAATCGGAACAGACTGGGCAGGTGCATGCAGTGAGCTTCTCAACGATCTTCTCAGAGCTGAATGGGGTTATGAAGGTTATGTGATTTCCGACTATTCAAACAACTTCATCGGCAGAGGATATATGGACCCCGCACTTGCAGTTTACAACGGCAACGATACAATTCTCACAGGTGTATGGTTCCTCAATATGATTTCACACGTAAGTCTTGTAAAATCAACCTACCGTACAGACCCCATAGGTTTCGGCAATGCGATGCGTGAAGCCTGCAGAAATATGCTCAATGCAAAGATGAAGACAAAGGCTTTCCTTGAACCGGGTAATCCCGTACCGGATATGGAACTTACAGTTGACGAATCAGATTATAATATGGCAAATCCCCTTGATGTATTTAAGTATAACATTGCAAAATTTATCAATACTGCGGCATCGCTGGCAAGAAAACTGATTAATTACGGCGGATAAAATCCAACGGAGGTTCACAATCACTTTGTGAGCCTCCTTTTTTATTCTTGAAAAAGATGTCTTATTGTGATATAATCATCTCATATTTCGGATTCCGGGTGGTAAAATGGCTGAATATAATTACGATGAACTGAAACTTGAGAATCAGATTTGTTTTCCTCTTTATGCACTTGCAAAAGAAGTTGTGAATCTCTACAGACCTTATCTTGACAAAATCAATCTGACATATACTCAGTATATTGCCATGATGGTTATCTGGGAAAAAGAAAAAGTCAATGTCAAGGAACTCGGCAAAAAACTTTATCTTGATTCGGGCACACTCACTCCCGTGCTCAAGAGCCTTGAAGCAAAGGGTTTTGTAACAAGATACCGCTCGGCGGAAGACGAACGCATACTTATGGTTGAAATCACGAAAAAAGGAAAAGAGCTGAAAGATGAAGCTGTAAAAATACCTGCAAAAATGATTTCACATATCAATATATGCCATAAAGATGCCGTTGTCATGCATCAGCAACTTTACATTCTTCTAAATCAGCTGACCGATAAAAAACAGGACTGAATTCCTGTTTTTTTTGTATTTATAAAAGAAATTCTGTTTTTCAGCAACACAACAACGCATTTTGTCGCAGATTTGTTGTTATTTTTTCCAAAAATTTTTTTATGAACAACATATTTCTGTATTTTTCTATAAAATTGAAAAAATCTCTAATTTTTCGTTGCATTTTTTTTCACAGAGGAATAAAATATAGCCTATAATATAATAAAAGATTTTATTTTTGCGATTAAGAATTATTTTTTATCGCAATGTCAGGAGTGTTACAGTATGAGTTATGTTCAGAGAGTCATTGACAGCGTAGCAAAAAAGCACGCAAATGAACCTGAGTTTGTTCAGACAGTTACAGAGGTTCTCACATCTCTTGTTCCCGTTATTGAACAGCATCCCGAATATGAAAAAGCAGGTCTTCTTGAAAGAATGGTTGAACCTGAAAGACAGATCGCATTCAGAGTCACATGGGTTGACGATGAAGGTAAAGTTCAGGTAAACACAGGTTACCGTGTTCAGTTCAACGGTTCAATCGGACCTTACAAGGGCGGTCTCCGTTTCCATCCCTCAGTTTACAGCGGAATTATGAAGTTCCTTGCTTTCGAGCAGACATTCAAAAACAGCCTTACAGGTCTTCCCATCGGCGGTGCAAAGGGCGGTTCAGACTTCGACCCCAGAGGCAAGAGCGACGGAGAAATCCTTCGTTTCTGTCAGTCATTCATGACTGAGCTTTACAGACACATCGGTCCCAACCTTGACGTTCCCGCAGGTGACATCGGTGTAGGCGGAAGAGAAATCGGCTACCTTTTCGGTCAGTTCAGAAGAATCAAGGGTTCATTTGAAAACGGCGTTCTTACAGGTAAAGGTCTTTCATACGGCGGTTCTCTCATCAGACCCGAAGCTACAGGTTTCGGTGCTGTTTACTACGCAGCAGAAGTTCTCAAGCATTTCGGTGAAGATGTAAAGGGCAAGACTTTCTCAGTTTCAGGCTTCGGTAACGTTGCATGGGGTACAGCAAAGAAGGTTGCTGAACTCGGCGGTAAAGTTGTTACAATTTCAGGTCCCGACGGATATGTTTACGATCCCGACGGTGTTGTTACAGAAGAAAAAATCAACTATCTTCTTGAGATGCGTGCATCAGGCAGAGATAAGGTTCAGGATTACGCAGACAAGTTCGGCGTTGAGTTCTTCCCCGGTCAGAAGCCCTGGGGCGTTAAGGTTGACGTTGCTATGCCTTGTGCTACTCAGAACGAAATCGGCATGAAGGAAGCTCAGCAGCTTGTTGCAAACGGTGTTCCTTACTATATCGAAGTTGCAAACATGCCCACAACAAACGAAGCACTCTCTTACCTTATGGAAAACTGCAAGGTTGTTGCTCCCTCAAAGGCAGTTAACGCAGGCGGTGTTGCTGTTTCAGCTCTCGAAATGAGCCAGAACTCATCAAGATATTCATGGACAAGTGAAGAAGTTGACGAAAAGCTCAAGCACATCATGAAGACAATTCACGATTCATCAGCAGCAGCTGCAGAAGAATACGGTCTCGGATATAACCTCGTTGCAGGTGCAAACATTGCAGGCTTTGCAAAGGTTGCAGATGCAATGCTTTCACAGGGTATTTTCTAAGAGATTGTTTCACTAAATAAATTAAAAATGGGATTGCAGAGTACTTTTACTTTGCAATCCTTTTTAATTTTTATCTGTTTTTCCGATTCAGCGTATACAAATTTATTTACAAAATTGTAATAAATGTTGATTATTTCAATTTTTAATGCTAAACTGTAATTAAGAAAGGAGAGAACACCAATGAAAAATAAAATAATATTTCTTATTGCAAACATTCTGACACTCTGTTTTGAAATTTTCACAAAAGGTGCTGTATGTATTTTCGCAACACCTGAAAAAACAATTCCCGAATATTTCTCTTATTTTTCACTCACGCCCTACGGTTATGCAAATTTCGGTCCTTTTATAACTGCAATTCTTACTTGTGTGCTTTTTGTTTTTGCCGTTCTTATGTTTACTCCGTTATCAGACAAAATCAAAAAAGCGGTAAAAATTGTTTCGCTCATTTCCGTTATAACTTCCCTTCTGCCTCTTATCATGTTCGGTTTTGACTACTTCAATATTTATTCTTACATAATTTCGGCTTTATTGATTATTCAATTTATTATAACTTTAATTAAAGGAGCAACAAAAAATGAGATTCGCTGACATCAACATCAGAGACCCGTTTATTGTTCCCGAAAACGGAAAATATTATATGTACGGCACACGAGGTGCAAAATGTTGGGTATCCGAAAAAGAACCCGGAATGGGTTTTGATGTTTACATAAGTGAAGACCTTGAAAACTGGTCTGCTCCCATATCCGTTTTTGAAGCAAGTGACGATTTCTGGGGTACTCACAATTTCTGGGCACCCGAAGTTCATAAATACAACGGAAAATTCTATATGTTTGCATCATTTATCTGTGAAGGCAGAAACAGAGCAACTCAGATTCTCGTTTCCGATACTCCCGACGGTAAGTTTGTTCCCGTAAGTGACTCTCCCGCAACTCCGCCTGAATGGATGTGTCTTGACGGAACACTATATATTGACAAAAATAATAAGCCTCATATCGTCTTCTGTCATGAACATGTTCAGATTGATAACGGAACAATCTGCGAAGTTGAGCTCAGCGAAGACCTCACAACACCCGTTTCGGAGCCCAGACTTCTTTTCAAAGGTTCTGACCCATGGTGGGCAAGAAAGAATCATCATAATTATGTCACAGACGGACCGTTTTTCTTCCGTGGTGACAGCGGAAACCTTTATCTTATCTGGTCAAGTTTTACAGACAGCGGTTATGTTCAGGCTGTCTGCCGTTCAGATAACGGTGACATCACGGGTAATTTTGACCACAATATTCCTCTGCTTGCAGAAAAAGACGGCGGTCACGGAATGATTTTCAAATCATTTGAAGGTAAGACATATCTTATTCTTCACAGACCCAACACTTCCACACTTGAAAGACCCGTACTCACCGAAATCATTGAAAAAGACGGTCATCTTGAAACCGTCTGATTAAAATTCAAATACTTTTAATTCACTACCGTCAAGGTCAATGCCGTTCATATCAACCGCATTGATCTGACGGTTTTCGTATGTGGTAAAATAATAAATCCCCTTATCTGCATTCATACACGAAGTATAAATCGTGTATTCATATCCGTCATCCGTCACGGTGCAACCTTTGACCTGATTCACACTACCGAGAATGTGAAAAAACTGATTGACAGATGCCGTTTCATCTTTTTCCTTTACCGAATTCATTTTTACAAAGGCTGTCCTTACAAAACGTGACTGCGAAGACCAGTCACCGGGAAGACCGATACATCCCATTCCCTTGCTGTAAACGGAAAAATCAATATCGGGTGAAAAATGATTTTCGGGATTTTTTGCCGAAAGATGCATAAAATTATTGAGAGACTGCATCTGATATTCAAATGGCGGATTGTTTGCAAGAACACCAATAGGGTTATTATGAATATGCAGCCCGTCTTTCATGCTTTCAATCGTTATTGCATGATTTCTGTCGGAGAGAATCCAATGAAGCTGTGCCGTGGGTAAATCATTACTGAAAGGCTTATCGATAAGATTTATTGTTTCAAGAAGTCTTTTTGCCTCATTCACATTCTCACATTGACTGAGAATCCACGGAATAAATTCATATACGGCAATGTTATCAAAGCCGTCCTTTTCTTTTCCGAAAAAAGCATTGCCCACAAAATTCAGCCCTGCCATACAAAGCCCTTTTTCATTCATGGCATCAAAATAAAGAGGATAATTATCGCAGACATAAGCCATGCCGATAATTGCATAGTGAGAAGCCATTTTTCTGCCGTTTGTAAATTCAAACAGAAAATTCCTCGGAGTCACAGTCACTTTTTCACCGAATGAAAACTCATTGTCAAGAGTTCTGCCGAAATAAAAACTGTCTGCCCTGTATGTCACAGCCGTACACATAAAATCACCGAAAAACAAAAAAATTACAGGCTGATTTCTCAACCTGTAATTATTTTATGCCAAAAGGCTTGTTTTATTTGAACAACTTTTCTGAAAGAACTTTCGGAAATTCGGAGAAGCCGTTTGTGCCGAATTTTTCATAGAGCCAAAGGCTTAACTTTCTGAACATTGTGGGGTCTTTTTCAACTGTTGCCTCAACAACGCCGATTTTTACAAGAATGTCGTTAAGTCTTGCTTCACGTTCTTCAAGTTCGCCGGCATAGCTGACAGTTCTTGTGAGAACTTCCTTTGCTCCTGCAAGTGCATCTTCCAGTTCTTTTGCATCTGCACCGGAGAGTTTTGCAGTTTCAACATCTTCTGCAGTTGCAATAAGAGTTTTGAGGTTGAAAATATTTCTGCCTGCAAGGAACTGAGGGAAATCGGGTGATGAATATACATCTTTGACATCATCTCTTGCAATAAGCTCAAGTGCAAGTTTGAGAATGATATCATTCTGAGCGGTCTGCTCATGATACTGCTCGTCAAAATAGAATGTTGTATCGGGGAGAAGACCTGCTGAGGCGTCAACAACTCTGTCAGGTGAAATGTGGTTGTGAGTGGGGTCAGAGCAGTGAGTATTCTTCTGAACATAGTCTTCGGGGAGAGTTTCACCAATATTTGCAAAGTATGCACCCATTGATGTGGAATCAGTCTGAATGATGAAGTCTGCGTTCTGAGAATTCCATGATGTACCTACATTTATCATGGGAGTATCATATTCGCAGAAGCAGAACACCTGAACACCGTCTTCAACAAGACCGAGGATGTTAGCCCTGCTGTTGAGCTGTGCCTGATAGTAGATGTCTGTCTGTCGTCTGATTTCAGCCATTTCAGGGGCGGAAAGATATTTTTCACGGGCTGTGGGGTAGTCGCCTGAGGGGCAGAGACCCCACATGTTTGTGCTTGTAATCATAACATCTTCAACAAGAGTTGAAACTGCCGCATCAACAACGCTCATAATAACTTCATCGGGGAGGATTCTGAGAGCAATTTCGATAAGTCTTGCTGTGAATTCATCAAGAAGACCGAGATTCTCAAGGAAACCGTTGTAAAGATAATCAGGGTCCTTGAAAGAAAGTCTGTCATTGAAAACATCGCCGATGATTGTTGAACCGTCAAGTGCGGGAACAACAAGGATAATCTTGTGAAGGTCATTTACAACCTCGGGATAATACTCTATAAGACCGCTGAAGAGTGTACCGCCCTGGCTGAGAGGAACAAGGTTAACTTTGTCGTGACCTGTCTGAGCCTTGACCATCTGAATGAAATCATAAAGCTCGTCAACAAGCTCAAGGTGATTGCCGAAGGAACTGTATGCGAAATAATACATGTGGTCGAGGGGCTGTTCGGTTTCATAAAGATTGAAGGGAACATGACCGAAAACCTCTTCCTGACCGTAATCGGGAGTATCGGCTGTTGACTGATAATATTTTTCAGTTACGATTCTGTCTGAGGGTAAACCGTTTTCATCACATGCCTGATGACCGAAAATATCCCATACAGCTGTTTTTGCAGCCTCTGAAAGACCTGCATCTCTCTGTGTAAAAAGTGATAAGAGAGCAGGAAGAGCAAGTGTCTTGATGAGTTTGCCTGTCTGAACATAAGCAGGAAAGCTTGTAATGTAGTTACCTGCATCGTCTGTAAGAAGGTTGCCCTCATCGTCTGCAAGCCACGTGTTTGACTGACCGAGACCGGGGACAATGATTGTCGGATAGAATTCACATTCGCCGTTGCAGTCTGTTTTAACGGAATAGTCTGCTTCTTCGGCTGAAACACCGATAATGCCGACTGTAAGAAGCATTGTCAGGCAAAGAACCGTAGCAATTATTTTTTTGAATGTTTTTTTCATTGTAAAACACTTCCTTTTTTAAAGGTATGATTTAACAATATTTTAACATAATGATTTTGTATTTTCAACCTAAAAATGAAAATATAACCATTAAAAAAGAAAGCACAACACCGAAGTGCTGTACTTTTCAGATATAAACTATTTTATTTTGTTACAAATTTTACAGCGGTTCCGTATGCAATAACTTCTGCCGCACCCTGCATAACTGCTGCAGAGGCATAACGAATGTTGACAACGGCATCAGCACCGAGCTGTTCTGCTTCTTCTACCATTCGTTTTGTTGCCAATGCACGAGCTTCATTCATCATTTCGTTATAGGCTTTAAGTTCCCCGCCCACAAGTGTTTTAAAGCTCTGGGCAATGTCTTTGCCTATGTTTTTGCTCTGAATCGTGCTTCCGCGCACCAGCCCCAACATTTCCAATTCTTTACCTGTAATGTAATCAGTATTTACTAAGATCATCTTCTTCGCCGCTCCTTATTTCTTTTATTCTTTCCAGACATACCGCAATCATTAAAATTGCCAGAATGACCGGTATAATACCTAATGCATATTTCCAGAATCCTTCAAATAATGTAATCAGAAATCCGAAATACACAATGAAATATATAATAAACAAAACGGAGATCACAATCGGAGCTATTAACTTTTTATGCTGCTTTTTCATTGTCTGTCTCCTTTCCTGATATTACTTTATAATTATATCACACTTTATTTTTAATAGCAATCTTGTTTATATAAAAATTTATATTTATAATATGATGCAGAAATTCAGAACACGTTTTTGAAATGTTCTTGACATTTATTTTTACGGATACTATAATTTAGTTACAATACTATAATTTAAGAGGTGGATTTTTATGTTAGAAACTTTTCTTGTTGAAGTCCTTAAACTTGCTCCCCGTCAGATGTGGGGTTTTGAACAGCTGATGGCAATGATAAAAGAGCTTGTTTCTTCATTTTCTTTGCAGAAGCTCGCAGCGTCATTTCTTGCAATGCTTGAGATGCTCGGCCTTGTGATTCTTGACACACCCACAACTCCCCGTGGTGAAGAGCTTGACCTGACAGGCTACAGCCTTGTTTTTGAAGATGAATTTGAGGGTGATTCGCTTGATACAACCGCATGGGATTACAGAGGAAGCGGTCCCAGAAGAGGCGGTTTCAATGCTGAAAGTCAGGTTGAAGTCAAAGACGGCACAATGATTATGACAGGCGAATACCTGACCGACGGTACATACGGCGAAGGCTGGTATACAGGTATGATCAAGCTCAAAGAACGTTATTGCAAGGGCTATTTTGAAATCCGTTGCAAGGTCAACGAAACTCCCGCTTTCTGGTCAGCATTCTGGATTCAGGCTGATGCTCCTTACACAGCTTCAATTTCAAAGGGCGGTGTAGGCGGTGCTGAAATCGATATTTTCGAGTCAGCAAATACAGCTGAAATAATAAACAGAGGCGCAGTCACACAGACAATCCATTGTGCAGGTGTTGACGGTGTTGAAGAAGGATTCCAGTCATACAACCTCGGCTCATTCAAGGGCAACAACATCTATGACGAATACAACACATACGGTCTTGAATGGACAGATACAGAATACATCTTCTACATCAACGGTGTTGAAACACGCAGAACATCTTTCGGCAACGGTGTTTCCGAAGTAGAAGAAGATGTTATCGTTTCTCTCGAAATTCCTGCTATCGAAGTGCTTGAAACACTCGACAAAGATGCATCGGCAACATATACTGTTGATTATGTAAGAATTTATCAGAAGTAATAATTTGCCCCTGTGATTTGTGTCACAGGGGATTTATTGTGTATTACTTTTCTCTTGACAGGAGAAAAATTCTCTCAACATGCGTTATTGAATTATTGTCTTGGTTGATATATTATTAAATCACGGTACCGAATAAATTAAAAGGTGATTTTATGAACATTTACTTCGGAGAAAATCTGAAAAGCTTAAGAAAACAGAAAAATCTCACACAGGAACGACTTGCCGAGTTTTTAGGTGTTTCGTTTCAGACTGTCAGTAAGTGGGAAAGAGGAGACACTTATCCCGACATAACCATGCTGCCTGAAATCGCATCATTTTTCAAAGTGAGCGTTGATGAGCTTCTCGGTGTAAACAGGTCGGCAGATGAAGAAGAAATAACTTCAAAACTCAGAGAATATGACAACCTGACTGACGGAAAAATGATGACAGCTATTATCACTCCGTTAAAAAAGAAATTCCCTAATGATTTCCGTGTTCTTATAAGGTATCTCTCATGTCTTGTTCATTTTTCAGAAGATGAAACTTCCGTTGATTCTGAAATTAAAGCAATTTACAACAATATTCAGGAAAACTGCACTAATGACAAAATAAGAATAAAGGCAAAAAGAGCTATGATTGAGCATTACAGAAATCTTTATGAAATAAAAAAAGACAGTATGTATATGGAGAAGTGTCAGGAGATTATAAACGAAATGCCTGATATGAGAGATTCACGGGAGATGTTCAGTTTTTATCCCGAGGACAGTGCCGAAAAAGATGAAAACATCAGAAACACACTTGAAGAACAATTTTTACTGCTTAACACAGTATATTCTCATTATTTTCATTACAACGGTTTTTTCTATGACAGAAGATTCTCTGACGAATGGGTGATTTCAGCATTCCAAAAGGAGCTTGACTTCCTGAATTTCGTCTATGACGACGGCAACTACGGAAAAATGTGGTGCACGGTGATGTATAATTACGGTCATCTCGGTGTCAGATATGCAAAGCTCGGTGAAAACGAAAAGGCAATTGAGAACTTCAGAAAAATGTGCTCTCTTGCAATAGAATTTGACAGCATGGACACTATCACAACAATGCACTCCGTGATGTTTGAGGGCAAGAAGTTTGATAAAAACAGGCTCGGCAGCACCTATAACGCAAAAAGCAGAATAAAACACCTGCTTCTGAACAGATATCCTCTGTCAGATGAGTTTAAAGCATCAGATGACTTTAAGGATATTATAAAAATGGTTGAGGAATAAACCTATAAACAAGAGAACATCACCTGATGGTGATGCTCTTTTTTTTGTACGATTGTTAATAACGGATTCAAATTCACATCCAACTGTTAATCCGATTTATCAAATGATTCAGTTTAAGTTCTTTTTTATGGTCAGATTCCTGCCAATAAACAAATTCATTCACTATTGCATTTAATGGACTCTTGAAATTTATGGCTTGTGTTTTTGTGATGCTCGAAAGGCAATCGGTAACACCTTTATTGTTTAATCTATTGAAAAAACCACGCATAAATGATTTTGATGCATTGTTTTCAAAAGAAACAACTATTAAGTCTTTCAACAAACATAGATATAATCTGTCAATTTTATTATCAGATACACCTTCATAATCATCATTCACAAAATCCGAAAATTTCATAAACAAACTGTCAATCAATTGCTCATTTTTGGGAAACTCTTTGTTAAGCTCAAGCTTTGCTTTTCCTAAATACGATAAACACTCGGATTTTAAACTCATTTATGATTCTCCTTTGCCGTGTTCAATGTTGATACAAGAATTTTTTTAATTTCCAGACAATCATCAATTAATGATTCGCCTTCTTGTTCAGTAATGTATTCCGATAATATCAGAAGTCTGAGCCAATATTCAGTTTCTGCGGTTTCTTTTAGTGAAATCTGAAGTTTAGCAATAAAATCGGCTATTGAAATTCCGTAAACGGCTTCATTTGCATTTGCTCCGATACTTGTTCCTGAACGAACAATCTGCTTTGAAATAATAGTTTCTTTTTTCTCTTTGATAAGATATTTTTGCAGTTTTACAAT
Source organism: Acutalibacteraceae bacterium (assembly GCA_045537555.1). GTDB lineage: Bacteria > Bacillota > Clostridia > Oscillospirales > Acutalibacteraceae > UBA1081. The sequence goes on from JAZSPR010000096.1 coordinate 40,992, forward strand.
CCTTGCGGCGAATTTCAAGGATTTATCTAATAAAACATTATCTTTCATTCTTGCCACCTCAAAAGAATAAAGAAGAAAGAATATTGAATAAAGAATAATACAAACAGCGCCAAGGCACAGCTTTATTATTTCATATTTATTCTCTATTCTTTCTTCTTTTAGCCTCGTCAGAGGCGCTGTTTGGCCCGCTCGAAGGGATTCGAACCCCCGATCTTCAGAATCGGAATCTGCTGCGTTATCCAGCTGCGCCACGAGCGGAAATAAACACTAATTTAGCGTTGCTAAATTAGTGAAATAAGAAATAATAATGAATAAATAATAATGTCGGAAGGAGGCAAGCCCCTTAAACCCCATTTATATAATCCAAGGCCGAAGGGCTTCCGATTTTATTATTTTTTATTTCTTCTTTATTCTTTTACAATTTGTCGGGCATCAGCCCGACAAATTACTGTTTATACATTAAATCTGAACAGAACAATATCTCCGTCCTGCATAACGTATTCCTTACCTTCAGAACGAACAAGGCCTTTTTCCTTTGCTGCAGCCATTGTGCCGCAAGCCATAAGGTCGTCGAAGGACACAACCTCTGCTCTGATGAAGCCTCTTTCAAAGTCTGAATGAATTTTTCCTGCTGCCTGAGGAGCCTTTGTGCCCTTTTTGATTGTCCAGGCTCTGACTTCGGGCTGACCTGCTGTAAGGTAAGACATGAGACCGAGAAGGTCGTAACTCTTCTGGATAAGAAGGTCAAGACCTGCCTTTTCAATGCCGAGTTCTGAAAGGAACATTTCCTTTTCTTCTTTGCCGAGCTCTGCAATCTGTGATTCAAGCTCTGCACAGATGGGAAGAACCTCTGCCCCCTCTGTTGCCGCAAGTTCTTTGACTTTCTGATAACCCACATTTGCTTCAATATCCGATGCAAAATCTTCTTCGCTCATGTTACATGCATAGATAACGGGTTTTGCTGTAAGAAGTGCAACTGTGTCAAGAAGTTCCTTTTCATCGTCATCAACTTCAACTGCTCTTGCGCACTGACCTTCTTCAAAATAACCGCGGACTCTCTTGAAGAACTCAACAGCCTTTGCGAATGATTTGTCGCCCTTCATAGCCTTTGTATCCTTGTCGATACGACGGTCAAGAATTTCCATATCTGAAAGAATAAGCTCATAGTTGATTGTTTCGATATCTCTTACGGGATCGATACTGCCGTCAACATGAACGATATCGCCGTTTTCAAAGCATCTTACAACATGGATGACTGCATCAACCTCACGGATGTGTGAAAGGAACTTGTTGCCGAGGCCTTCACCGTTTGCCGCACCCTTTACAAGACCTGCAATATCAACAAATTCGATAACTGCGGGAGTGAACTTGTCGGGGTTGTACATCTCTGCAAGCTTGTCAAGTCTGTAATCGGGAACCGCAACAACACCTACATTGGGTTCGATTGTGCAGAAAGGATAGTTTGCAGACTGTGCACCTGCATTTGTAAGCGCATTGAAAAGTGTGCTTTTTCCTACGTTGGGAAGTCCTACTATACCTAATTTCATTTTTTATATCTCCAATTCTTTTAAAAAGATTTATATCCTTGATATTTTATCATAACATTAAAAAAAATGCAACCGATTTATGTAAAGCGATTGACAAAACGGGTTATTTTAAAGGATTTTTCCGCCCGTGATGCCGTAATAACCGCGAATTGTATCAGTACATTATATGCGATTGCGGACAAAGAGTTAAACAATAATTTGTCGAGGTACCCTCGACAAATTAAATTCGCAATGCTAAATGCTAAATTCGCAATTGTGGAAAGGGCTTCGCCCTTTAACCCATTTTAAAATCAACACCGTAAGGTGTTCCGAAATTGCGAATTGCGAAT
>JAZSPR010000164.1:0-19227 GCA_045537555.1 Acutalibacteraceae bacterium
AGGAGCACCGAGAACAACACCATTGAGAATATCAAAAGCCGAAGTAAGTCCTCTGTTCATAATTATATTTGCGAAAAGATAGATGGAAAGACTTGCTCTTACTGATTTTGCAATTGAGTCGGAGCATGTCGCCCAGAGAAGACAACGCAAAGGTTTGCTTCTTTTTATAAGGCTGAAAAATTCAGTTATTTTTGTTTCACTTTTCTTTGATTGCATTGAGTAATAAGTGGGGTTATCCCGGTTACTGATTGCTTTTGCTGCAGCAAGAACAAACACTATTGAAACAACTGACATTACAACAATTGAAATACGCCATACAAAAGGTTCCTGCATATTGCCAATGAGATTACTCGTTACCACAATAGAAACAAATGCTGAAACAAGGGCATCGGAAACGGTCTGGCCAAGGGCATAAAGAGGTCTTTGTTTCGGGTCCTGAGTGATAATTGACTGTCCTGCTCTCGTTGCAGTCATAAGGATTGTGTTACCGACAATTACAACTGCATAACACAGTCCGAGCAATATGAATGACACACTCAGCGGAATATCGGGATTGACGGGATAGAAAAATACAATCATCGCCGGAACAAATGACAGAAGTGCACCGAGAATCATAAACAATCTGAATTTTCCGGGTTTATTGTATTTATCAAATGCATTTGCAAGAAGAGGATCGGTTATTGCATCAATAATACGTATGGGAAGATGAATTGATGCAAACATAATACCTAACTGTAAAACATTCTGTGTATAGTAGGACCATTTTCCCATCATTATTGTGATAGCCGCACCGCCTGCATAGTTGAGTGAAAACAGAAGTACACGCCATGCATCGTTTTTTCTCGGGTCCGTGCCGTCGTTTCTGTAGGTGCTTATCAGCTGTTTAAGTTTATTCATAATCACGCCATCCTTTCAAGGGATTCGAGTGTAACTTCATATCTTGTGTTGCCGTCTGACATGAATCTTTCAAGTTCTTCCATCATGTAATATGCCATTCTCTGAGGTTCATTGCCTGTGCTTCCTGCAATATGAGGCGTGAGAATTGCATTCGGACACCAGAAAAGAGGATTTATGTAAGGGAAGAATTCGCGCTTGAGAACATCTGCAACAAAAGTTCTTGACGGATGCAGAAGAAGTGAAAGTGCAAGTGAATATTCCGCAACCTGAGCGCCTCTGCCCGTGTTTATGAATGTTGAACGCTTTTTCATAAGTTTAAAAAGCTTATAATTGAACACATTTTCAAGTTCTTTTTTGTTTGCAAGGTGATTGCTTATAACATCGCATTCGCTGAAAATAGTCTCAAGATTAACAAGTTTTACGCCGTATTCATCAGCCTTTTCCTGAGAAACAAACGGGTCGTATGCATAAACCTCGACATCAAGTGCTTTAAGTCTTTCAGCTACCATACATCCGATTGCACCGAGCCCCACAAGACCGACTTTGCAACCGAAATTACCGGGGGAAGCATTTGCATGTGCCAAAGATTTTGCCGTAAATACACGGTAGAATTTGGCAGACTGGAAAAAGCCCTTTGTTGCAAGAGAAATCTGTGCAAAGGTGTATTCCGCAACGGGCACGGCATTTGCCGCAAATGCGCTGTAAATTTTAACTCCCGATTCAAGGAACGGTCTTGCGAAATACTGCACAGTACCTGCAGCATAGAAAACAGCCTTTAAATTCGGCATATATTCTTTGATTTCCTCTTTTGTGAATTTCGGCATTCCCCATGTGGAGAATGCATATTCGCAGTCTTTGAGGAACTCTGCATTCTCTTTAAGGTTGCTCTGATTTATTTTTTCGGAAAGTTCACCGTATTCCCCGAGTTTTTTAAGAACTTCGGGAGTATAGACTTTGCTGAACTGTAACTGATTTGTTCCGAAAAGTGCAATTTTCATCTTTTATCACCAAATTTTTCTTTAAGTTTCGATATGTCTTTTTTAAGGCAGGATGGGATGCCTGCATAGCTGAAAAGGTATGTGTATTCAATAAGAGTATTTCCGTTAAAACCAACCTCAATGAGTTTATCAAGCAAAGCATCCATATACGACGGATTATATTTCGGGAATTGTTCTCTTGCGAGTTCGGAATATGATATATGTACGTTTTCAATAAAGGAGAGTGTGCGTTCAATTCTGTCAAGGTCGTATTCCTTCTTCTTATACCTCGACTGGAAATAAGTCCTGAAATTATCACAGCCGATATCATTTTTTATTTTCAGGAATGCATCCGTATTATTGTTATAAGTATTGTCGTGACATTCAGGGCAGACGGTAAGACCGTATTCCGAAGCGACTGTGCATATGTCTTTTGCATCTTCAACAAGTCTTTTGTATATATCAGTATCTGTCTTTTCGCTGTCTGCTTTTCCGAGCCATACACGGACGGATGAAGCATCCATTGCTGAGGCAATTTCACAGATTCTCTGCCATTCTTTTTTATCTGAGCTTCCCACACGGTAGTAACTGCCGTATGAACTGATGTGGATTTTTGCTTCATCACACAGTTTCTTAACTTTTTTTGCGGTTTCAACATCTTTAACGTGAATATCTCCGCCCCATTCGATGCACTCTGCACCGCAGTCGACGGCAATTTTTACAATTTTTTCAACGCTTCGGATGTTTCTGAAAGTTGTTGTTGTAAAGCCAATTTGCATATAAAATTCTCAGCTTTCGTTGTTATTTATGTTGATTTTAGCATATATTTCTGAAAATAACAATATGAAAAAATATTTATTAACTTTTTATTTAAATATAATAATTTACTTGCATAGAAAGTTTCAATGGAGTATAATGACATATATAATTGAGGTGTAAAAAATGGATTTCAGAATTGAAAAAGACACTATGGGGGAAGTAAAAGTCCCACAGGATAAATTATGGGGTGCTCAGACCCAGAGAAGTTATGAAAACTTCAGAATAGGCGACATAAAAATGCCTTCTGAAATTGTTTTTGCATTTGCATCCCTAAAAAAGGGTTGTGCTGTTGCAAACGGTAAATCAGGAAGAATTACGCAAGAAAAATCCGAACTTATAAGTACAGTCTGTGATGAGATTATCGATGATAAACTAAGTGATAATTTCCCACTCTCCGTTTTTCAGACGGGAAGCGGTACTCAGAGCAATATGAATGTAAATGAAGTTATCGCAAACAGAGGAAATCAGATTGCAGGCAAAAAACTCCTTCATCCCAATGATGATGTAAATGCCTGTCAGAGTTCAAATGACACATTCCCCTCGGCTATGAATATTGCAGGAGTATGTGCAGTTGAAAGGAAACTTCTTCCGTCACTTGATAAGCTTATAAATGCATTTGTTGAACTTGAAAATAACAATCCCGATGTTATCAAAATCGGCAGAACACATCTTCAGGATGCAACTCCCGTGAAATTTTCACAGGAAGTCAGCGGTTGGAGAGGACTTCTTGAAAATGCGAGAGATATGATTGTTCTTTCTCTCGTCAAACTCAGAAAACTCGCAATCGGAGGTACTGCAGTCGGTACGGGACTCAATGCTCCCGAAGATTTTGATAAAAAAGTCTGTCAGGAGCTTTCAGCTCTTATCGGAACGGAATTTATTCCCGATGAAAATAAATTCCGTGCATTGACAGGTAAAGAGGCGTTTGTTTTCGCTCACGGTGCACTCAAAGCACTTGCGGCGAATCTTATGAAGATTGCAAATGATATCCGTTGGCTTTCGTCAGGTCCGAGGTGCGGTCTTGGTGAACTCAATATTCCCGAAAACGAACCCGGAAGTTCAATTATGCCCGGTAAAGTCAATCCCACGCAATGCGAAGCCGTCACAATGGTTGCAGTTCAGGTTATGGGTAACGACACAACAATCGGCATTGCCGCATCTCAGGGGAACTTTGAGCTTAATGTATTTATGCCCGTGTGTGCATATAATTTTATTCAATCGGTAAATCTTCTTTCTGATGTTATGATTTCATTCTGTGATAACTGCGTATGCGGAATCACGGTAAATGAAGACAAAATGAAAGAATATCTTGACCGTTCATTGATGCTCGTAACCTGTCTTACTCCTGAAATCGGTTATGACAAAGCTGCCGAAGCGGCAAAATATGCTCATAAGAACGGACTGACTCTGAAAGAAGCTGTTCTTATACTCGGACTTCTGAATGAAGAAGAATTTGATAAAGCAGTTGACCCTGCAAAAATGGTATAAGGTGAAAATTATGGATTACGCAAAAGAATCACTTCGTCTTCACGGCGAATGGAAAGGTAAAATTGAAGTTGTTGCAACAGTACCCGTTGAAACAAAGGATGACCTGTCCCTTGCTTACACACCCGGCGTGGCACAGCCCTGCCTTGCAATAAAAGAAGATGTAAATAAAAGCTATGAACTTACGAGAAGACACAATCTCTGCGCCGTTATAACAGACGGAAGTGCCGTTCTGGGACTCGGTGACATCGGTCCCGAAGCAGGTATGCCCGTTATGGAGGGCAAATGTGTTCTTTTTAAGTCTTTCGGAAATGTTGATGCATTTCCTCTTTGTGTAAAAACAAAGGATGTTGATGAATTCGTTCAGACTGTTTACAATATTTCAGGCAGCTTCGGCGGAATAAATCTTGAAGATATTTCAGCCCCCAGATGCTTTGAAATTGAACAGAAACTCAAAGAAAAGTGCGATATTCCCGTTTTCCACGATGACCAGCATGGAACAGCTGTTATAGTCCTTGCAGGTCTTACAAATGCGTTGAAACTCGTCGGCAAAGATAAGAAAGACGTAAAAGTTGTAATAAACGGTATCGGTGCCGCAGGTACATCAGTATGCAGACTTCTTCTTGCGGCAGGTTTTAAAAATATCACACTCTGTGATAAAATCGGTATTATCTGTGAGGGTGATGAAAACATTCCTCATGAACATATGAAACAGCTTGCAACTCTTACAAATAAAGAAAAGCAGACAGGTACTCTCGCTGATGCTTTAGTCGGTGCCGACGTATTCTTAGGTTTTTCTGCACCGAATATTGTTACAGCCGATATGGTTAAAACAATGAATAAGGATGCAATTATCTTTGCCTGTGCTAATCCCAATCCCGAAATTTTTCCCGATGATGCAAAGTCGGGTGGTGCAAAGGTAATTTCAACAGGACGTTCCGATTATCCCAATCAGATTAACAATGTCCTTGCATTCCCCGGAATTTTCAGAGGCACATTTGATGTCAGGGCAAGTGAAATAAACGAAGAAATGAAAATGGCGGCGGCTCAGGCTATTGCAGGGCTTATCAGCGATGAAGAACTATCTGCCGATTACATTATTCCGAAAGCATTTGATCCCCGTGTGGGCAAAGCAGTAGCAGAAGCTGTTGCCGAAGCCGCAAGAAAAACAGGTGTTGCAAGGATATAAACAATAATTTATCGAGCTTCAGCTCGATAAATTATTGAGTGATGTTTGCCTGACGGCAAGTGATGTATTGCTACGCAAAATGATGTATGACCTTCGGTCAAATGATGTGTTTACCTTTGGTAAACGATTCGGAAGGGCTTTGCCCTTACCCATTATAATATTGTGTAAAACAAATTTTGTAGGGACCGATGCCCACATCGGTCCGATTGCGGAGTTTACGGAGCAATAACGGTGAAACACCGTTCAATTGAGTTTTTTATTGTAATCAATTTGTTCAACATGTGGAAATCTAACGATTTCCAATTTGTCTTCGACAAATGCGGACCGATGTGGGCATCGGTCCCTACATTAGTTACATATGTTTCAATACGGACTGCCAATGGCAGCCCCTACGATTGGTTAATTCAAATCATCCCGACAAATTCTGATTTGTAAAAAAAAGACACTGCAAGGCACTCCCTGCAGTGTTTTTTCTTAATCCCAGTTATATCTGATTTCTTTTCCGTCAATTTCCCATACTGTGGGAGTTCTGTTTTCAAAAATATCAACGGGTTTTATTGTGTGTCTCTGCTGGAAAACATTATAAGCCTTTTTCAGGTCGTTTTTCTTATCTTCGCTTATTTCATAAGGTGCGGAAACGAAAAGGGGAGTGTTGCTGTAAGAGAGAAGATGAAGCCATTGACTGTTAAGTTCCCAGGGAATGATTTCGTCGAGAATTCCTACGCAGTCCGCATCGCACATATAGAAAGCTTCGTTCTGAGCAAGACGGAAAGCGAGTGTGTTTACACCGTTTTCCTTTGTTCTTATCCATTCTCTACCGCTCGTGTCGTCACCTGTTCTGTTAAGCTGTACAAGACCTGCACAAAGGTGGGAAACGGTGTTACAGCCGATGATTATCATATCTCCGCAGGCATCTTTTACAAGTCGGTAAAAGTCAAGAGTGATTTCTGCATTGGTTTTTGTTTTGTCATAAAAATGCCAGCCGTCAATTTTAGTTATAACATTGTCAAGCTTGGAACCGTAATCACCGAAAAGGTCAACTGTTGAGAAATCATGCTTGAGCAGTTCATAACCCCAGCCTTTTATGCGTTCAATATCAGCTTTTATAAATTTCTGAGTTTCGGGATGTGTGGGGTCGAGATATCTTCTGTTACCGCTTCTGAGAATACGCATTTCCTGAGTAATTGCAGTATCTCTGTTGTGCAGAAGTCTTACCCATATACCGGGACGTGCTCCCATTTCCTTTATTTCATCGGCAAGCTTTTTCATATCGCCGAATTTTTCATTGGGAATCCACGGTCCCTCGGTGGAATTAATCTGCCAGCAGTCATCAATGACTTCAAAAGGTCTGTTTTCAATTCCCTCGGCAAGTTCAACCTGAAGTCTTGTGTCTGAAATTATCTCTTCGTAACTGCTTTTGCCGTATGCGTAATACCAGTTGTTGCCGCCGTAAATTATTTCTTTAGGAAGATACGGATTATCGCAAAGAGTTTTGCAGTAATCACAAAGACAGGAGAAAACATCGCCTGAATCATACTTTTTGTAAACAAATGTTGCCGCATGAAGCCTTCTGCCGTCGAGGTGTACGCCGTTTCCGCCGTTACGGCAGTCAATAAGAGCCGTTATGCCGTCAGTTGTGTATCTGAAACTTACATATGTATTACAGCCTGTTTTTACGCCGAAACACATGCATTTTTCTTTGTCTGTTGCAATGAAATACCATGGCATATTACGGTCGTTGTTTTGTATTTTAACGAACTCAAGGTCTGTGTAGCTTCTTTCCCATGCATCGCCGAGTACATATATATTATCGGGACTTTCAAATTTCCATTCAAGCTCAATAAACTTTACTTTGTCGGCATCTGCAGTTACATATAAATCGAGTCTGTCAGAGTCAGTAACGGCTTCTACGAGAGTGTCCGTTGCCCCGGTTTCACAGATTATTTTACGGGTGAAATTGTTTAAATCAAAAATCATAATAACATCTCCGTATTCAGGCTTTTTGAATATTATATCAGACATAAAAACGGTTTTCAACTCTGTATTACAAAAAACAACTATTGACAAAATGATAATTATAAATTATAATAATGTTACTTATTCAATAAAAATATGGGGGTATAGCTCAGCTGGGAGAGCGCTTGAATGGCATTCAAGAGGTCAGCGGTTCGATCCCGCTTATCTCCACCATTAAAAAAGCCCCATTTTGGGGCTTTTATGTTTTTACTTTATAGAAAATTGTGTTTTCTATAAATTATATATCCCGCCGGTTAAAAAAAGAAAGAAGATAATTTACTGTTTATACTCATTTCGATTTTGGGCATCTTTTTGATTATGACTGTTTGAGGCGTAACAGCAGATATCTGCTTGTTGTTTCTGCTCATTGTTTGCAGTTGTGACGGTTGGTTTGACTTTAAGAGAAAAGACTGATAAAAGGAGAGTAAATATGAAACCTGTTCTGTATGTAATTATTCCCTGTTACAATGAAGAGAAAGTTCTTCCTATAACTTCACAGTTATTTTCAGATGAAATAAATTTGCTTATTGAAAAAGGAAAAATTTCTTCAGACAGCCGTATTATGTTTGTTGATGACGGAAGCAAAGATGCTACATGGAGTTTTATAGAGGAACTTTCAGAAAAAGACGAACATTTTATAGGCATAAGTCAAAGCAGAAACAGAGGTCATCAGAATGCGGTTCTGGCAGGGCTTATGGAAGCTAAGGATATGGCAGATATCACTATTTCTATTGATTGCGACGGACAGGATGATATAACTGCCATGGAGAAGATGGTGAATTCATATCTTGAAGGACATGATGTCGTATATGGTGTAAGAAGTAAAAGAGACGTTGATGCGCTATTTAAACGTTTCACAGCAGGGGCTTTTTACAGATTCCTTGCACTTATGGGTGTAGAAGTTGTATTCAATCATGCCGATTACCGTTTGTTATCGTCAAAAGTTCTGCACGAGTTTGCGGAATATAAAGAGGTTAATCTTTTTTTAAGAGGGCTCATTCCTCTTGTCGGCTTCGAGAGTGATATTGTAACCTATGAAAGAAATGAGCGTATGGCGGGCGAAACCCATTATTCGTTTTCAAAAATGCTTTCTCTGGCTTTTGACGGAATAACCGGTCTGAGTATAAAACCAATAAGAATGGTGTTTTTCTTAGGTGTAATTCTTGCTGTTTCAGGTTGCCTTGGCGGTATTGTGTCTCTGGCAGGCGGCTATAATGTTCCGTTCATATGCTTTGTGATAAGTTTGTTTGCAGGTATAAATCTTATTTGTCTTGGGGTTGTCGGTGAATATGTCGGAAAGATTTATATGGAAGTCAAAGCAAGGCCAAGATATATTATAAGTAAGAGAACTTATGAAAAAACAAATAATTAAACATAAAAAGTATATTTTATCTGTTTTTGACACGGATTGATTGTCTGAATCAATCCGTGTCAAATTTACAACCGGTGACAGTTAAAAGTATTCCGTTAGAAAGTTCTTCCTGAGTAAACTCGAACAAGTCACTTGCTATATTTATATTCAGTTGCATGAATTCAACTGAATATTCTTTGCGTAAATTATAAGCATCAATATAAATGTAACGGGGGATTTTTTCAGGATTTTCTTCGTAGTAAACCAACATGCTGTCCTTATTGAATTCCCCTCTGAACCATGTCGTATAAGTTGCAACCGGACGTTCGGTATACAGATATGCCCAGATATTGAAAGTTGAAAACAATACAGGTTCGTTTTCATCGCTTCGGTTTTTTATCAGGTCAAAATCGTTCAGATAATCTTCATATCTACGGTTTTCTTCAATACTCATGATTGTTCTACCATACGGACCGTAGGTGACAATGTCAAGTTCATTTTTATTAATTATGAAAAAATATTGAAGGGCAATCATGTATGACAGAATCTGAAACGCATAAGCAATACAGAGTATCTTTTTTATTGAAGCAATTATCCGTTTATTTCTTATTGCCGTTGTTTTATTGTTGTCTGAGATACTTATTATTTCTTTAAATAAATCATATAAAAAGAAAACTCCTGCAATATTGCTTACAGCAAAAACAGCACCAACTATAAATAATACGGTGTTCTGTGTAAAGAAACATATGACTGCGGCTGTTATGCACGGACACCACATAAGATAAAACAGAGGTTTGTTTTTGTTTTCAGTCAGAATATAGCATACAACTGAAAAAACAGCAAACGGTAAAGAAAAACAAGAAGTCTTGAAATCAGCAACATTCATCATACCGAACGCATATAAAATACCCAGTAAAAAAGATAAGAGCAGGTATATTAAACGGTGAAGAGCTTTTTTTCTGTGTTTATCAAACAACAAAACAAGAAACAATGCAGGTAATAAAAACGGCATATTAAAACTTATATCGTTAACTGCACGGCTGAGTTCTGTGAATTTATCTGCAAACGGAGCTGAAATAATTCTGTGTTCGGTACTGCTTAACATATTACTCAGATTTCCGGCAATTGATGATATGGTACCGCCTGTTCCGAAAAAGTATACAATGCTGATTATCGCAACAATACAAATACCGATAAAAAAATACGCTATTGCTTTTCCGGAAAAGAAACAACAATATTTTTTCGTATTTGTTATATCATTTGATTTTCCGACCTTTTTTTCTGAATGTTTCTGATTATGTTTGCGACGAATACGTTTAATGATTTTCTCTTTCTGTTCAACAAAGATATTGCGTTTGATCCATAATGCACAAGCAAGTATGTATGCAAAAAAGATCAGGCATAAAGCAGGATTGCATACACAACATCCTCCGTAAAAAAAACCTGCAAGAATATATAATTTTGCGGATGGTTTATTGTATATTGAGAGTAAACAAAATGTAAACAGGAGCAAAAATATTACGAGCATTGATGTATAACTTACGGCATACAAATTATACGGAATATGAATAAAAAACATCATTGCTGCGGCGATTGCCCACCCCTTATATTTTCTGAAAAAAATGTAAACAGCACTTGCCGCTGTTGTATGCAGCAACAAATATAAAAATCTGAGAAACAGAAAAATTCCGTTTGCCGAGCCTTTGATTTTTATCCACAAATATACGGGCAAATACAAAAATAAAGAAGAAAACTGTGAAAGATGCCACTCATGCTGAACCAAAGAATCTCCGTTTATCAGACGGAAAGGAATTGTAACATAGAAAGATTCATCAGCTGAAATGTTAGGAACAAAAATGCTGACTAAATGAAATAATATTCCTGCAAAGAATACAAGAGTAAATATATAATCTGTTTTTTGAATTTTTTTTGTAACCATAGGACTTCCTTCTTAAAAAAATTATATTTTTATGGTAACATACATTAAAGTTTTTGTCAATTTATCCGTAGCTTATGAAAATCCTTCAAATGTTGTGAAATATACAAAATCAAAATCCCTATAATTTAGCCAAGTGTTCGTAAGGACACTTGGCAGTTTTATTCGCCTTGCGGCGAGTTGTATTGCTACGCGGTTTTATTGTGCTTAGCACAGTATTATTCGCTTTGCGAGTTTTTTTTGGCGAAAAAAATATCACTCAAATCGTAGAAGTGATTTATTACAAAATATATATGTGTGTAAATGCTCCCTGTAGCTTGTTTCTACGGGGAGCTTTTGTCTGTTTATGCCACCTTATCAATTCCCACCATAAACTGCTCAAAGTCAATATTAAACTCATCTTTCTGCTTGTAGTCTCTGTAAACCTCAACCCGTTTTATCAGGTAGTTCACTATCATTTTCTTCCTGTCCTAAAACCTTTGAAAGGCTGAAAAGTTCTCCTGCTATCCAGAAGCAGATAATTATCTGCGGAATTCCCATGAACATAAGAATATATGTGTATACTTCTTCGTTATGCGTTATGGGCATATGAATTGAACAGGCAAGAAGTGTGTGCAGTATAACTGTTGTGGTTCTCAGCACAAGCAATCTTTTTCTTTTTGACTGTTCAATATCAAGATTAGCAATGTTTGTAATAAGCTGAAAATGAAAATAAATTGAAATAATACTGAACATAAGGCTTATAAGAGTATAATTCCATTCAGCACCCGAGATTTTCAGTACCCAATCTGCTATATCCCATATTCCTAAAGCAATACCAAATGGTCTGAGAAGCTGTGCCGACTGCTCTTTCTCTGAAAGCATAGGTAGTGCAGAAACAATCAAAAAATATCCCAGCCAATCCGGCAGTATGTCGATTACTGAAATATTTATATGGAGGTATATAAATATATAACTTATAGCTATTTTCTTTATGGCAGAAGACAGAACTTTAGTTTCCATTTGTTTTCACCTCCGCAGTAAACACATCGGCGAGCTTGCCGTCGATATAAATTGCGACTTTTGTTGTTGCATTGAAACCTTCCGAAAGGTCTTGGTGACTGATATTGCTGTTAAGGTCATTGAATGTGATTGTTCCGTCCCATGGCTCACCGTCATTGACTTTATAGTTTCTTCTTCCGCTTCCGTCAGTTGAACTGCTTGCTGAATTGAGTGAAAAAATCCCTTTTTCAGGGGAGAATTCAGCATTCAGATCGGATGTGTATTCTATTGCAACATGCCCGACACTTTGAATATCTCCACCGTTATATTTATAGATATAATTTGTTTCGGCAATGCAACCGCTGAAATCAGCATCGAGATGCACCTTGCTGTCATAGCCTATCGCATCCGTAAAGAATGACATATTGTCGGATGATATTACATCATAGTCTGTCTGAAAGATTGTCGTGACATTAACGGTAAGAGAGCCGTTTTCGCCGTTCTGAACGCTTTCATAAAGTAAGGGGCAATCTTCACCGAGATTGTGCGTCTGTTCATAGGGTGTAGCAGCAAGGTGATTTTTCGACTTTTTTCGTTCTGCAGTTTCCTTTACGACCCAACTGTTGTTTTCTTTGAATATTTCAATCGGAACAAGCAATGTATCGCCGAAAACATGATATATTTCATCGGTATTTTCATTTTTTTCTTCTTCAGCAATACTAAAAATAAGAATTGCCGAGTACTTATCCTTTTCGGTTTTTATAAAATTGAACACAGAAAAAGGGCGTCCGTTTTCGTGTATAACTGTTTCAATATAATCGTCGGTCATATAAAAATCATGAAGACTTGCGAGTATCTCCTCATGCTTTTCTGTAGGGGAAACAGTAAGAAGCATTATACCGTTGTTATCCGTCAGCGACTTTGCGTAAGTGTCAATCGCACCTGCCACGGTGGTACATCTGTTAATCTGTGAATATGCAACCGACTTCTGAAATTCATAGTCAGTTTCGGGGAAATAAACCGAGTTATCGGCAGAATAACCTGCACTCACAAAAAGACAGGGCAGAGAAAGGAGAATCACAATACAGACACTCACAAGTGCCATGCCTTTCGGGTATTTTTTGAATCTGACAATGGCTTCAATCCGCTTTGAAATATTTCTGCCGCCGTTTGAAACAGATGTTGTTCCCGGCATACGGGCATATTTTCTGTTGACTTCATTCAGCAGGAGAATACCGTATTCTCTTCTCTTTTCTCCAGTAAGTTTTTCAAGCACTCTCTGGTCACAAAGCATTTCCGTGTCGTTGCCGATGATATTAAAAACATAATGCATGAACGGATTGCACCAATGCAGACAACGGAGAATGCACCAGAAGATATTCTGTAATGAATCAAGATGTTTAAGATGCATTATTTCGTGAAGAAGCACTTTTTTGTCGGTTTCTCTGCCGTAAGGGAGAACAAGAACGGGAGAAAAAATACCGTAGATAAAAGCGCTGTTGATGCCCTCGACAGAAACAACCCTGATTTTCTTTATTCTGTTTTCAGCAAGTATTCTTTGTAAATTCTCATTGTTCTCGGGTGAAATTACGTTGCCTTTTTTCAGTATTATGCGCAGTTTAATGTAAGCCAGCAGATAAAAACACAGAAAAGCAACAACGCCGACAACGTAAATAACAAACAGAATATCTGTAATACTTCGGGGTGAAGATGTGATGTAAGGTATAATACCCGAGGGCTCTGTTGCTGAAAAAGCCGAAGAAAATGCAGAAGTAAGCCGACTTTCAACATGATTTTTTGCAATTTCAAGATACAAACCGAAAGGTAACAGAACAAAACGGTCAGCCTTTACGGGGATAAGTATTCTTAAAACAAGAATAATCCATATCCCGTATTGCCAGCGGGGTGTGAGTTTGTCTTTGAAAATGGCTTTTGTGATAAGAAGTACACCTGCCACGAGACTGACAGATACGGTCTGGAGAATAAATTCCCATATATTGACCATAATCACACCTCCATTTCGTCAAGCATATTTTTAAGTCTTTCAATTTCTTCTTTTGATATGGGAGACTCTTTCAGGAAAGCGGCAATAAGATCCGTTGTTGCACCCGAATAAACCTTTGTCAGCAGTTCGTCACGTTCATTTTTAGCACATTTTTCACGGCTGACAGCAGCTGAATAGGGGGTTCGGCTTCCGCGCTCAATGTTAACAAGCCCTTTTGCTTCCATACGGTTGAGATATGTAAAAACCGTGTTTTTGCTCCAGCCGTTGAGGTCGTTAAGGGTGTTTGCAATAGTTTTGAGAGCAAAACTTTCGCCCTGCCACAAAACTTCCATGACAGACCATTCAGCTTCGGATAGTTTCATAAAAATCCCTCCTTTGTGTTTACTACAACTGTAGTACACTTATATCTTACACCTGTAGTATGTTTTTGTCAATAGAAAATGATAAAAAAACAGACAGAGCAAACACTCTGTCCGAAATATTCATTTTATTCCGTGCTTGTTGCAGTAATCCACAACAATATCTTTAAAATGTTCGTGTTTAAAGTTGTTTTTAACGTCGCTGATGTCAACATACAATCCTGATGTGAGGTTGCTGATGACGGCTTCTGCGAGAAAGGCTTCAAAAACATAATCATCCGAAAAAGCAGGTTGAATATCGGTGTTAAGTTCTGTGTTTATTCCGTTTATTGCTGCACGGTAAATAAGATTTTCTTTGCCTAAGTATTCACCTGCATTTTTAAGGCAGAGTAGCCCTTTTTTTATATCCGAAACGGTGCATTTTCCTTTGTACTCAATGACTTTTTCGTTTCCTGTGAGAATATTGTCAATTGTTGTTTCAAGAATTTTTGCAAGGTCGGGCAAAATGGCTGTGTCGGGCAATGTTTCGCCTCTTTCCCATTTGCTTACAGCCTGAAACGATACACCGATTCTGTCCCCGAGTTCATTCTGTGTGATGCCTTTTGCTTTTCGTAACATGGAAATCTGTGAGCCGACTTTCTTTGTGTTCATGGTAATTCCTCCTTTTGATGATATTATAACTCAGACAATGACAAAAGAAAATAACTGTGTGAGGGAGTTTTTCTGTATATAATTCAACCTCCGTTCAGTAAACGGAGGTCAATTATTTATATCTTATTACCTACTGTATAACCCTCAAAAACTGCATTGGGAATGATTCCGCCGCCGTTGGAGTCGCCGATATTGTAAATTTCTTTGACTTCGTCTTTAAGAGAATCATAAAGTGAAGTTTCGGGTCTGCCGCCGACTGCAAGGACCACGGTATCGCAACTGATTGATTTCACCTTTCCGTCTTTTGCCTTGTAAACAACTCCTGATGAAGAAATCTGCTTTACCTGACTTTCTGTCAGAAGTCCGACTTTGTATCCTTTGAGATGTCCCATAAGAATTGTCTGGTCTGTTTTTCCCGTGTTGCCTGCAAGAGTGTCCGTCATTTCGATTATGCTGACTTTCTTGCCCTGTTTTGCAAGGTATTCTGCAGTTTCACAACCGATTGAGCCGCCGCCGATTACAACAACATTCTTGCCCGTGGGAGCACCTTTCAGTACATCAACGGCATTGATTGCAGTTTCAGCGCCCTCAATTTTCGGTGTTACGGGGGTGACACCTGTTGCACATACAACCGCATCGGGATTAAGGCTCAGAACATCTTCTTTTGTGAGTTTCTTGCCGAGATGTACATTGACTTTGTGCAGTTCCAGCTGTCTTTCAAGATAGGGCTTCATAAGTCCCAAATGCTGTTTGAATGGAGGTACACATGCAAGATTCATCTGTCCGCCGACTTCATTCTCTGCATCATAAATATCAACCGTATGACCTCTCATAGCCGCGATTCTTGCCGCCTCAACACCTGCAACACCTGCACCGATAACAACAACTTTTTTCTTTGTTTCAGCGGGGATGATGCTGTAATCATTATCGCCCCTTGCAAGAACGGCATTGCCCGAGCAGATTGCTCTTTCGCCGTGCTGTAACTGGTGGTCAACACAATGCCCGCAACCGATACAGGGACGGATTTCGTCTTCTCTGTCTTCGTTAATGAGATTTACAAGGTCGGGCTGAGCAAGTAAGCCGTGACCGATGAAAATAAGGTCGCATTGACCTGATTTAAGTGCCTTTTCAGATGCAACGGGATTCTGTGCTCTTCCTCCGCCGATAAGTGTGATTTTCTTCTTGCCCGTGGTGAGTGTAAGACCGAGTTTCATAACGGTACACAGAGCTACTGCCATACAGTCGGCATAAGCTGACTCGGGCTTCTGATTTTTTCCTGCTTCGCCCGACCATATACCTGCGAGTACTTCAATAGCATCAACGCCTGCTTCCTGAAGTTTTTTGCAATAGAAAAGACCGTCGGGCATTGAAATACCGCCGTCTTTACCCATTTCAATAACTGAAAGTTTGACGATGATTGCAAAATCATCACCGCAGAGTTCACGGATTCTCTTTATTATGTTAAGGTGGAAACGGATTCTGTTTTCACGGCTTCCTCCGTATTCGTCTGTACGTACGTTTGCGGTTTTTGAAAGGAACTGCTGACCGAGATAATATCCTACAGCGTGGATTTCAACACCGTCAAAACCTGCTTTCTTTGCACGGAGAGCCGCCTGAGCATATTTTTCTTCAATAGCTTTTATTTCATCGATTGTAAGAGCTCTGGGAGTTTCGTTTGCAAGCCCCATCATATATGAATAAGGCATAGCAACCGCACTCGGACCTACGGGCTGAGCACCGATGATTTTTCTTCTTGCGCCTCTGCCTGTGTGAGAAATCTGAAGAAATGCTTTTGCACCGCCTTCGTGGATAACATCTGCAAGCTGTGTCATACCGGGGATATATTTGTCATCGTCTATAACGAGCATACCCTTTGTGTTAAGACCGAGAGGGGAATCAACGCAAGTAACTTCAACAATGATTGCACCCACGCCGCCTTTTGCACGTTCTGAGTAGTGATTAAGAACAGCTTTATTTACAAATCCGTTTTCAGCCTGACTCATACCCATAGCAGCCATAACGGTTTTATTTCTGAGTTCAACATTTCCGATTTTACCGGGTGAGAGGAGAGTCGGATATTTATTATTCATAAAGACACCTCGTATTTTGCTTTTTTATAAAATTATATTACATAAGAGTTTATTTTTCAAGGAGAACGGAAATAATTTTACAATTCGGAAAATTAATTTTCAGAAAACTTATTGTACATATCGTAATTTTCTGTTATACTTAATTATGTAAAATTATGATATGGGAGGAAATTTATGAACAGAATTATTGAATACATTGAAGCTTCCTGCAAAAACTTGGCGGCAAATCAATCAGTTTACCGTTATAAACGCAAAATGCTTGACGATATGGCTGACAAAGCAAAAGAGCTGTCTAAAGCAGGTCTTAAAGATGAAAAAGTAATTGCAGACCTTGTCGCAGATGAATTCGGTAATCTCGAAGAGAAATTCAATGAGTTTGAAAAGAAGAAAAAGAGAAAAAAACTCTTGAAATACGGTCTTTCATTCGGCAGTATTGCTTATATTATTCTGATGCTTGTTGCATACTTCATTGTCAGCGGAGTAACAGGTGCATGGGGTAAGACATGGCTTATTATAGTAGGCGGAGTTTTTGCGCTTATCATTTTCTGCTTCACTCTTTTAATTAATAAGATTTGTCATATGAGGAGAGTTTTTCACCCGATAGCAAGAGTGCTGATTGTTCTTAATACTATACTTCTTGCGGTATTCACATTCCTCTTCCTTCATATAATGGTGCCGACAGAACTTTATGTATGGCCTACACTCCCTGCAGGAGTTATTGTGGCACTTATTGCCGACCTGATTTTTGCATTCGGAACAAAGCAGAAACTCAGAACAATTTCGTTCTTTGTATATATGCCCGCAATCTCAACAATGCTTTATGTCATTCTTGCCGCATACGGTGTTTTTCCGTGGTGGGCAGGTTGGCCCGTAATCCTTTTGGGGCTTGTTCTTGATTTTGCTTACATAATTTATATCATAGCGAAAAATATGAAATATTTTACATATAAGCAGGAGGTGGAGGAATGATGAAACGCAGACTTGAAGCTGAGCTGTGGGATAAGATGCATTATCTGTTCCGTGATTTTAACGACAGAATGGTTCATGTTGAACTGAAATATGATTTTGTCCCCGATATCGAAGCCCTCAAAACCGTTCTTATCTGTGCTTTTGAAAAAGTTCCCGTGCTTCATTCAAGGTTTGTTGATAAGAAGCTGTGGACTCATTGGGAAGTTATGCCTTATAATATTGATGATATATTCAGTGTTGAATATCCCGATGATGTTGAAGCAGCTGTTGAAGATTTCCTTACGCAGTACATAGCCCCCGCCGAAAGCATACAGATGAAAGTAGCCCTCTTTATCAAAGACGGAAAAAGCACACTCTGTATGGTTGAAAACCACATGTGTATGGACGGCGGTGATCTTAAATATTTCCTTCAGGAATTCTGCGAAAATTACAGCAAATATGTTTCAGAGGGTGTAAGTCCCGTTAATTTCAGAACAGGTTCACGTTCTTACGATAATGTTTACTCAGGCTTTTCAAAAACAGAAGCCGGTGTTGCACGTCGTCTTTTCAAAAATATCAACGAGAGAGACGACCACAGATTCCCGCTTACTGCAGACAATATACGTGATAAGTCATTTATTGCAAGAAAGAAATTCACCGAAGAAACTCTTGATAAGCTGAAAGTTAAAGGTAAAGAACTCGGAGCAACAATCAACGAGCTTCTTCTTGCAAGTTATTTCTACAGCGTTTATGAGCTTGCGGGATATCCTGAAAGTGATAAAGTTATGATTTCAAATGCCATTGACCTCCGCCGTCATATGGATAATATGGACGGTAAAGGGTTCACAAACCACACAGCATGGATGCAATGTGCTGTTCCCGAAAGAGGCAAGGACATTTTTGAAACTGTGAAATATGTTGTTGAAAGCTCAAATAAGTTCAAGAAAGACAAATTTATGGGGCTTTACGGACTTCCGCTTCTTAATTTCGGTTACAGCTTCATGCCTCATGCCGTTTCTGAGGAAATCATTAAAATCGGTTATTCAAACCCTCTTATGGCTATGAGTAACATCGGTATTCTCAACGGTCAGCATTTTGCACTCTGCGGTGAAGAACCTGCTGATGCATTTATGTCAGGCGCCGTGAAATATAAGCCGTTTGTTCTTCTGACCGCTACAACTTATAAAAAAAATATCACGCTTTCAATGTGCGTAAGAGGAAACGATGAAGATAAAAAAATTGTCAGCCGTTTCTTTGAGCTTATGGAGAAGAATATAAATACAATTGTTTCATAACAAAAAAACACCTCTGCGGAGGTGTTTTTTTGATAAATCAGAATTTGTCGAACTGAAGTTCGATAAAAATTCTCAATTCTCAATTCTCAATGCTCAATTGTGGAAAGGGCTTCGCCCTTTGACCCATTTATATAATTCAAGCCCGAAGGGCTTCCGAAATTGCGAATTGAGCATTTCAAATTGCGAATTTAAAAGAGCCCTACAAATTATTGTTTGTTTATTTCCGTT
>JAZSPR010000017.1:0-45391 GCA_045537555.1 Acutalibacteraceae bacterium
TATGCGGTCTGCACTTTTTTTACATCCCCTTTTGATTGTTTGTGATTATTTCATAAGACCGTTTGCAACGCACCAGCTGTGGAATGATTTAATTGATTCCATTCTTGCGCCTGAAAGTGTGTTGGGAGATCTGTTTATTGCCTTGAAGTTCTTGACGCCCTGAAGCTGAACAAGATACTTTGCTGAGTTATTGAAACCTGAATCGATAGCACAGTCAAGGAGAGTGATTTCGTTGAATCTCTGTTCTGCAAGAGCCATATCACCGCTCATGAATGCTTCGTGGAATCTCTGGAAGAATGCGCCGCCGCAAGCTGTGGGTGTAGCCATAACGCCTCTTGCACCTGCTTTGTAAGCTTCAAAGAGGAAGGGCATATTTGCCTGAATAAGACATGATTCGCCTTTTTCTTCAATCTTTGCTCCGATGCCTTCCATTGTGCATGTTGTATCCTTGATACCCATGATACCGCATTCTCTTACAAGTCTGCCGTATACCTTACCTGAAATGAGGTGAGGCTGGAAACCGGGGAATTCATACATGAATACGGGAAGATCTGTATACTGACAGAGTTCACCGATATAGTTTACAAGTCTGTCTTCGTTAAACTCACCGCCGAAGCCCTTTGTTGTGAAAACGATACCGTCAACACCTGTCTGTGACATTTTCTTGACTTCTTCAACCTGTGCGAACCATGAGGGTTCAATGTTAGCTGAAGCAACGATTGTTGTGTCACCCTTGTGCTTTGCGGTGAGAGTTGCGAGTTTGAGTCTTTCGTCAAGTGTGAGAGCTGTCATTTCAGAACTGCCGCATACAGCAAAAAGGTGTTCAACACCCTGTTCCACCTGCCAGTCGCAGTATTCTTCATATGTAGCCCAGTCAACTGTCTTATCCTCATTATAGGGAGTGAGCATAAGTGAAAAGATACCTGTGGGGTTTTCTCTGAGTGGCTTTGCCATTTATACCATATCCTTTCGGGATAAAAATTTTACGCAATGATTATACTCCGATGCTTTCGGTTTGTCAATCGGTTTTTGCATTATTCTTCCTTAATAAAACCGTACTTCCGAGAGTCAGAACAACAGAGCCGATGCACAGAATATTATGCAGACTTCCGATTGAATGAATGTTTATTTCATTCTCTGCACCGATAAAGAAATAAACAACGCAAATATATGCAACAAAGAGCGGAAGCAATATGCCGTAAAGCTTTGAAACGCTGATTTTCTGAGCATTGAAACCGAATTTCACATTAAGAAGCACGACAAAAGCGATTGCAACTAGAACAGCAATAACTGTTGCGATAATCTGATAAGAAGAATCATCATATCTTTCAAGAACGGGTCTTACAATGCTGACACCTATCATAAAGATGAAGCCGAGCACAAACTGAAGAATTGATTTCGGTTTTTCGGGCACTTTTGTGAAAGCGAGCTCGGGAATATCGTCTGTTTTCTTCAAAGAGAGTATGAATGCAGTTATGATTGCACCTGCAATAAAGCCCGTGAAGTATTCCCAACAACTCCATGGGTAAATAAAATCTGAGAATGCAGATTCACCCTGCATATGATAACCGCCGTTGCCGAAATAAAAGAAAAGGTCCGAAACCGTGATTGCAAAAGCAAATGCAGATGACACAATAAAGCCGATTTTTGCACTTATCTTATCTTTGATGATAAATCTTGTTGCAATGAGCGATGCCGCAGAACGGAAAACTGATGAAATCACCTGAATTGTTGAGAAATAGTTTCTTCCGCCTTCAAATTTCTTGCCCCATGAAACATTATCAAAATGCTGAAGATAAACTTTCCATACATCGCCCTCAATTCCTTCTGCCGCAAGACCTTTTGCGAAAAGCTCTGTTGCTTCAGGCTGAATAAGATTGAGTATAAGATGTGAAACCGTAGCTTTTGTAACAAGATCGGTTATGTAAAAAACAGCAATGAGAATAATGAAATCTTTCACTTCCCATTGTTTGTCGCTGTAACCTCTGCCGAGCATAATGCCGAAGATTGTTGCAAGACCGAAGCCGAGACTGAGCATTATAAGAACTGCCGACCATACGGGGACATACACATTGTCATTCACAACACCGAAATCGGTAGGTCTGTGAAGAACACCCGTTATCTGATTAAGAAGTGTTCCCCACGCAGGTACTGTAAGCATGAATGAAAGTGATGTAAGAGTAAGCCACCCCATATCAAGCTTTTTTCTTTCACCGTTTATGAGAACAATAAACATTGTGAACACAAAGCCTGCATTGAGAAGTCCCCATGAGGAGCCCCAGCCCGTATCACCTCTGACTCGCCATAAAAAGCCCATAAGCAATGCACCGATGAGCACGGCAACAATATTTTTAAGTGTGTTTTTCTGCGTTATCTTTTCCATTTTATCATCCTCCTGATGAAATCAGAACTGAGGAATTTCAACAGGTACACCGCCCTGAACTGCTGATTGATGAGCAAGGATACCGGGAATTGACATCTGAATTGCAAAGTCTACGTCAAGGTCGGGCTTTCTGTTTTCGGCAATACAGCTGATGAAATCCTTTACCATTTTTCCGTCTGCACCGCCGTGACCGCTGTTATCTTCGCCTTCGTAAGCTGTTGTAACAGGAATGTCTATTTTAGAATTTGCAGAGAATGTACCGGGAACGCTGTAAAGACTTGCAAGTGAATGAGCATTGTCAACAACGCATCTTCTGTCTGTTTCAATTGTGCCTCTTGTACCGCAGATTCTGTAATTGTGGTCATAGCTTGTGTAAGCACCGAACGAAACAAGAAGTCTGATAACGGCACCCTTTGCAGTTTTGAAAAGTGCAACACCCGTTTCTTTTCTTTCGGGTGTGTAGGGGTCATAGTGAACATCAGCTTCCATACAGCTTACACTTACGCACTTGTCATCCATAACATAAAGAAGGGGACCGAGTTCGTGAGTAAGGTAATGAATTGCGGGCTGATATGTTCTCCAATGACCTTCGGGATAATAATCGGGAGCAAATTCATCGGGGTCGAGTGCGTGAAGATACTCTGCCTCAGCATATGCAATTTCACCGAAAAGACCGTCTTTATGCATTTTTCTCCATGTCTGGATAAATGCCCAGTAACAGCAATTTTCAGCCGCCATATATATAAGTTCGGGATGAGAATTTACAAGTTCCTTAAGCACCTTTGCTTCTTCAAGTGAATTTACAGCGGGAATTTCGCTGAGAACGTGCTTACCCGCATTCATAGCTTTTGTAACGATGGGCACGTGATAAACTGCCTCTGTTGCAACGATAACGGCATCGATATCGAGTTTCAGCATTTCGTCGTAATCGCTGAACTGAATGATATCTTTATCTTCAAGAACTTCGGAAAGCTCTGCATAACCCTTTGCAAGTGTCACGGGATTGTGGTCACAACATGCAATAAGTTTTGCATTTTTAACACCTTTAAGGCATCTTGCAATCGCAGTACCTCTGCCGAGTCCTACAACACCGACTTTTATAATTTTTTCGCTCATAATAGATTTTCCTTTCAGGAATTAATGATTAAAAATAATGATTATTATACTGCTTCTTGATGATTAATTTGTTTGCAAGTACACCGAGTCTTGTATCAACGAATTTCTTCTTGAGAAGTTCAATGCCCTTGTACTGTTTGAGAGCTGTATCCTTTGAAATAAATCTCTTCATATCACCGTCGTCACAGATGAAAGGCTGTGACATACATATACCGCCTTCACCTCTGAGCTGTGCTCTTACATAACAGCTGATGTCTGCGCTGTGCTCTGCGAGTATGATTGTAAGCTCCATATTGCCGTTTTCATCAGCTTCAACAGTTTTAATAACCTTGCCGTCAGCAATAAAATCAATTGCCTTGCAGTTGTTACCTGCAACGGTGATTGTGTCATTTTCATCGTCAACTTCAATCTTTGTGAAACGGGGAAGAACTCCCTTTCCGACAAAATCTTCGCCAAGCTCATTCTTTGCATATCTTGCCATAGCAAAGAAATTACCGTTTTCCATAGCCTTACGGAGATTTGCGAGTGAGTATTCGGGAAGAATAAAATCCATAAAAGCTGTATCAGCCTGATCGCCCTGATGAGCGTCGCTGTTACCGAAGCCCCATACTGTTCTCTCACCCTCGGGAATAAGAACTTTAAGAAGCTCGTCCCAGAGGATTCTGTCACTTCTGTTGGGTCTGTCATACATATTGAGAACTTCAATACCCATGCATGACTTATATCTTCTGAGAAGGTCTGCAAAAAATTTTACAATTTCGGGGTCTCTTGCAAGTTCGGGATGCTTACCTGCACCTATCCAGTCTGTGGGATGATTAATATGTGAAAGTCCGCCGCTTTTCTCAATTTTTCTGATGGGTTCTTCAAAATCGTTTTCCTTACCGCAGATACCCTCTGTTGAATCATCTGTGAAGTAACCGTTGACATGATTCTTCATAAGAGTGAACATATTGGCTTCAATAGAACCGGGTACGCACATAAGACCTCTCTTTTTTGTTCTTGCGTTCTTTTCTGTCTTATATGTACCGTCAAGGAATGCGTGATACTGTTCGGTTGTGGGATGCACTCTCTTGCCGTGCCAGAGGTTCTGGAAAAGGTAAAGAGGAATGATTGAAGGGTCCTGATCCCACTCCTTGCCGAGAACACCGTGCTCTGCAAAAGCAAGAATATCGAAGTCATAATCATAATATGCTTCAATCATCTTTGTCATTGTTTCGTTTGCATCACTGTATGTTGAGTGTGTGTGAAGATTGGTCTTGTAATGATTTTCTTCGTTACCCATAAGTGATGCAACATCGGCATAGGGGTTTTTTATTGTGTATTTTACATTTGAGTTATCCATAAAGCTACCTCACAAATTTATTTTATATCAAGTCTTGTTCTGATGTAATCGTCAATCATGCTTACAAATTCTTTTGCATTTCCGTACTGCTCCTGCGCATCAGACAATGTGATTACAGCAAGAATATTGTAATCACTGTCATTACGGAACTGAGATAATTCCTGAATCATATCTGAATATTTCACATCAATAATTCCTGTTTTTATATATTCCTGTCTGAAATGCGCAATCAGTCCCGAATGCTTTTTAGAATCATAATTATCCAGCAATTCTACTGCTTTTATTGAATGAAAAACAGCATAATATGCTCTGTTTACAGCACCGTTATAATCACCTATGTCGATATAAGCCGGAATAAAACCTATGATGTCAGTTGCCCGTTTCAATTGACTGAGTGATAATTCTACCGTTTCTTTATCAGGCAATTTTTACTCCCTCTCTTTCAACATTTTCATAAAACGGCAAGTGGCTTTTGTATTTTTCAAAGGATGCTGAATCAACAAGTGTAATAAAAATGCTGATACCATTTTCTACTGACAAACGCCCGGCAAGTTTATTGAATAATTTCCGATAGTCTGACAATTCATCACGGTCACATATAATTCTGACCATTATGTCAATATCGGACTCTGCATCATAGTCGCCTCTTGCATAAGAACCGTACAAAATAACCGTTTCAAGCTTATCGCCGAGAATCTTCCTTGTTTCTTCTGCAAGCAGAACCGCAATTTCAGCAAGTTGTTCCTGTGAACACATAAAACCACTCCTTTCTTGTATATATTTTACCACATATATAATATTAGTCAAGAAGAAATTATAATTATAAATTTGTTTGTTAAAAAAATATTAACAAAAAAAATAATTTATTGTATTATTCTTAATTTACAATAATAAATGGAAATTTTTATTAACGGAGGAAAAGAATATGAAAAAAATATTATCCGTACTTTTAGCCCTTACAATGCTCCTTTCTGTGTGCATTATTCCTGCTTCTGCAGAAAATTACACATCTGCAGACGGCAAAACATATGAAGTTGACGGAAGCTATCCTTATGTATTCGTTCACGGTATGGGTGCGTGGGGTTCATACAACAAATTCAATGAAACATGGCCCAACTGGGGCGGTGCAAGCGGTGACGGCACAGACCTTATAAAGATTTTCAATGATGCGGGTATTGAATCCTATGCGGCATCAGTCGGCCCTTTCAGCAGTGCATGGGACAGAGCATGTGAACTTTACGCACAGCTTACAGGTACTGTTGTTGACTACGGTGAAGCTCATTCAAAAGCTCACGGTCATGACAGATTCGGCTATTCATACGAAGATAATCAGCTTATGAGCGAAGTATGGGATGTCGAAAGCAAAATCAACGTTGTAGGTCACAGCTTCGGCGGTCCTACAGTCCGTCTTTTCACTTCACTTCTTGCATACGGTGATGAAGCTGAAATTGAGGCAACAGGAGAAGACACATCTCCCCTTTTTACAGGCGGTCATGATGAATGTATCAATTCATGTATTCTTCTTTCAAGTGTAAACAACGGCTCTCCCATTGCCAACCTTATTGCAGATTCTGATGCACTTATGACAATGATTTTTACTTTTGCAAATATTGCAGGTTGCCTTATCGGTGACGAAGTAATGATGTGGCGTCTTCAGTTCGGTCATTTCGGTCTTACACCGAAGCAGAACGAAAAGAGAGCAAAATTCAGCATGGAAAATGTAAAAAATGCAGTTGCTTCAAAGGACCATTGCGGTTATGATATGACTCTCAGAGGTGCGGCAGAACTCAATGAAAAGATTCAGCTTGTTCCCTCTGTAACATATTACTCATACACAGGCAGAGCTTCAAACACAACTGCTGTCGGCACAGAAGTGCCCATTTCAACAATGTTTGCAATGTTTATTCCGACATCAATTTATATCGGCATTCTTGAGGGCAAAACAATTGACGGCTTCACTCTCGATAAGAACTGGGCAATCAACGACGGTATCGTGCCTCTTGCAAGTGCACTCTATCCCACAGATGATGCAGAAAAGTCATTCTCATATTCTGAAACACTTGCAAACGGCGGTGAAATCGAAAGAGGTAACTGGTACTATATGGATATCATGGAAGGCTTTGACCACTTCGACTTCAGCGGTACTGCAGATTACCCCACAAGCTTTGAAGATTTCTACTTCACAATGGCAGAAACTGTAGTTAAGCATCAGTAATAGCTTATAACAACAATCACCGATACCATAGCGGTACCGGTGATTATTTTTTTAATATCAGGTTTAAAAATATCTCGTGAGAGCTTTAACTTTGCCGAGAATGATAACTTCATTTACAATAATGGGATCCATAGTGTCATTTTCGGGCTGAAGACGGAAATGTCCGTTTTCCTTATAGAATGTTTTAACTGTTGCTTCGTCTTCAATAAGAGCTACAACAATTTCACCGTTTTCGGCAACGGGTGTTTTCTCAACGATTACAATATCACCGTCAAGAATACCTGCATTGATCATACTTTCACCTCTTACGTGAAGGGCAAAGAGAGGTTTATCTTTTGATACGGGACCCGAATAAGATATGTAACCTTCAATCTGTTCAACTGCAAGAATAGGCATACCTGCAGTAACCGTACCCACAAGGGGGACTTTTGTTGTTTCGTCTGCTTCGGGACCGAGAACACGGATTGACCTTTTTAATTTCGGGTCGCCACGCTCAATATATCCCGCTCTTTCAAGGGCTATAAGATTTGCCTGAACCGATGATGTTGATTTAAGCCCTACAGCAGAGCATATTTCACGGACAGAAGGCGGAACACCGTTCTGAGAACGCTCGGCAAGAAATTCATATATCTTCTTCTGAGTCGGATTGAGTTCTTTCATAAAAATCCTCCTAAAATAGTGGGGTGAACTTTTGTTCACAGATAGTATAACACATATTTTCAGAAAAAGCAAACATTTGTTTTAATTTTTTTAACTTTTTTTCTTAATTATAATGCTGTTTTTTCAAAAATACTTGTAATGACAGCCTGAATATAGTAAAATAATATAAATATTTATAAAATCGGTGTATCAGATGGCAAAACAGACCGCAAAATCAGACAAAAAAAGAATCAGAAAAATTGCCGCTCCGTCACACACTAAAAGTTTTTACAGATTTTCAAAGGATTTCCCTTCAGTAACTGACAATGAAGGTTTCCGTGACAACGAGTTCATACGCAATTCACCAGCAAAAAAGGCTTCCCTTAAAAGGAGGCTTATTGCTCTTTTCGTCTGCGTTTTCACCGTAACATATCTTGTTATGATGCTCGGGTTTGCCGTTTCGCATCTTCCGATAAAGAAAAACAATACCGTGACTCCCGACGGAGTTCAGGCATCGCACATTCTGGGCGGTTACAATTCCGTTTATCTCACAGGCGATGTTCTTTCATATTCGAGTGCCGAAATTCTCATAAGTGAATTCAAAATGTCGGGCGTTGATACAGTAGTAATTGATTTCAAGGATGCGGAAGGCAACTTTTATTTCAAGCCTTCAATCGGTGTTTCAAATGATGCACTTTTCAAAGCATCGGACAATGCCGCTTCAATCGTAAAACAGTTCAGGGATGCAGATATTGATGTTTTTGCCAAGATGTCATGTTTTGCAGATGACATATATGCAAGAAACAATCAGAATAATGCGGCATACGTTATGGTAACTCCCGAATCGGGAAGTTCTGAACAGGTAAAAACACTCTGGTACAATACAGGTGCGGATTCACACGCATGGCTTGACCCGTTTTCAAATGAAATCATGTATTATCTGCGTACGGTTATAACAGATGTTGCAGAGATGAATGTTGACGGAATCATTTTTGACCATGCTGTACTCCCCACCGCCGCAGAAACGGACAATGCAATTTTCAGCGGTGCTGTCGGTCAGGATAAATCAACAGCAGAACAGATGATTTCATTCATCAATACCCTCAACAGTACATATATCAATTGTGTAACAGGTATAACGGTTCCATCTGATATAATCATTACTTCAATTTCAGAAAAGAAGCTCCCCTCTGCGGCTTATTCGGGATGCGATTTCATTATGCCCGATGCAAGGCTTTCTCTTATACCCGACAATACAATTCTTGATAACATGCAGTATAAAAAACCTTCGGTTTCACCGAATGAGTTTATTACACAATACATCAGCAGTATAACAGCACTTCTCGCTGAAAGTGAAGAAGTGAACAATACCGGCATTTTCCCGATACTTGAAACATCAGACAGCACGCTTGTCCAGATAAGTGCAGTTTCGGCATCAGGCGGAAATTCCTATATGTTATACAATACAAATATGGATTACAGAATACTCAATAAATAAAGGAGCGACACCAAATGTTAGGAAAAAAGAAAAAGACAGAAGAAGTTCAGGACACAGTAAAAAGAGTTACTCTTGACGAAGTTGTTTCGGGACTTACTCTTGATGAAAAAATTGCCCTTGTTTCGGGTAAAGACTTCTGGCACACGGTTGAAGTAAAGGATTCACCCGTAAAAGTTCCTTCAGTTATGGTCAGCGACGGCCCTCACGGTCTCCGTAAGCAGGACGATGCGGCAGATAACCTGGGTATCAATGACAGTATTGTTGCAATATGTTTCCCCTCAGCGGCAGGTCTTGCGGCATCATTTGATACAGAGCTTATGAAAAAGACCGGTGAAGCTCTCGGTGAAGAATGTCAGGCTGAAAATGTTTCAACAATTCTCGGTCCTGCAATCAATATCAAGCGTTCACCTCTCTGCGGCAGAAACTTTGAATATTTCTCGGAAGACCCCTATCTTGCAGGTAAAATGTCAGCCGCATATATAAACGGTGTACAGTCAAAGAATACAGGTACATCACTCAAGCATTTCGCAGTAAACAATCAGGAAAAGAGACGTTTCACCGTTTCAAGTGAAGTTGATGAAAGAACTCTTCGTGAAATCTATCTTGCAGGTTTTGAAACTGCAGTCAAAGAAGCTCAGCCATGGACAGTTATGTGTTCATACAACAGAGTAAACGGTGAACAGGTCTCAGAAAGCAACAAGCTTATGAATGAGATTCTGCGTGATGAATGGAGCTTTAAGGGACTTGTTGTTTCAGACTGGGGTGCAGTAAGAGACAGAGTTGAAGGACTCAAATCAGGTCTTGACCTTGAAATGCCCGGTACATTCGGTCTTAGTGCAAAAAAAATCAAAGCTGCAATCGAAAACGGTACTCTTGACGAAGATATTCTCAACAAAGCTTGCAGAAGAATTGTAAACCTTGCATTCAAGTGGACTCAGAACAGACTTGATTGCGAATTTGACCGTGAGAAGCATCATGCTATTGCAAAAGAAACAGCACTCAAAACAATGGTTCTTCTCAAGAATGAAAACAACATTCTTCCTCTTGATAAATCAAAGAAAATTGCATTCATCGGTGAATATGCGGTAAAGCCCAGATATCAGGGCGGCGGCAGTTCACATATCAATTCATACAAGGTAACAGATGCTCTTTCAAGCACACAGCCTATTGCTGATGTAACTTATGCAAAGGGCTTCGGCACAGACGACAAGGCAGTTGACAAGGCTCTTGTTGCAGAAGCCGTAAAGGTTGCAGCAGATGCAGACATCGCAGTTGTTTTCGCAGGTCTTCCCGAATCAATCGAATCAGAGGCATTCGACAGAAAAGATATGAAGCTTCCCGAATGCCAGAATTATCTTATAGATAAAATTGCCGAAGTTCAGAAGAACATTGTTGTTGTGCTTCATAACGGTGCTCCCGTTGAAATGCCTTGGATAAACAAGGTTGACGGTGTGCTTGAAGCATATCTTGCAGGTGAAGCTGTAGGTGAAGCCGAAACAGAAATCCTTTTCGGTATCGCAAACCCCTCAGGCAGACTTCCCGAAACATTCCCCGTAAAGCTCAGCGATACTCCCTCTTATCTGACATTCCCCGGCACATATGACACGGTTGAATACAGAGAAGGCATCTATGTGGGCTACCGTTACTACGAAACAGCAAAGAAGGAAGTTCTTTTCCCCTTCGGTCACGGTCTTTCATACACAACATTCAAGTTCAGCAATATGCAGCTGAGCAAAACAAACATAACTCCCGACACAGATGACATCACGGTAACTCTTGAAGTGAAGAACACGGGCAATGTTGACGGTGAAGAAGTTGTTCAGATTTATGTTTCACCCACCGAAAAAGCTGTTTTCAGAAGTGATATTGAGCTTAAAGGCTTTGCAAAGGTAAGCCTTAAAGCAGGTGAAAGCAAGCTTGTAACAGTTCATCTTGACAAACGTGCATTTGCTTACTACAACGTAAATGAAAAAGATTTCGTATGTGATGACGGTAAATATGTAATCAAAGCAGGTGCTTCTGTCAAAGATACAAGACTTGAAGCAGATGTTACTCTTTCAGGCTTCGGAATACATGAAAATCCCTATTCCGAAGAAATCACGGCATTCTACAAAGACGCTGATGTGACAAAGCTCAACAGAGCTGACTTTGAAAAGGTTCTCGGAAGAAAACTCGACGTAAGAAAGCCTGAAAAACCGTTCACATGGAACAACTGCCTCGGTGACGCAAAGGGTACTAAATGGGGAGATATCATTGAATCTTTAATCAATGTTGTCAGCACTAATCTCAAAATGAACATCGGTAATTCAGAAATGATTTACTCAGGTGCTATGGAAACTCCCATAAGAACACTTGTTTCAATGGCAAACGGTGTTGTAACGGAAGGTCTCGGCGATGCACTTGTTGACCTGATGAATGAAAAGCCCGGTGCACTTCTTAAAGTTCTGGGCAACGGTGTGCTTACAGGCGTAAATGCACTCAAGAACATGAACAGAGAATAATTTTACGTATTTTACAAAGATAATCGGACTGCACTGCGTGCAGTCCGTTCCTTATTTTAAGGCAAAAAATAGAAAAAATACCTGTATTTTTAATAACAGAAAGCTGAATAGGCACAACTGATTTATACAGTTATACAAAAATGTCTTAAAATAGAGCAAAAGTGTTAAATTTAAGTTGACAACATCACATAATAATGTTATAATTTTTTCGCCGCATATGGCAGGCAGGGGTTTTTGCGCCCCGAAAGTGGTTTTTACCCGCCCGTCGTAGCGAGACTTTATAAGGAAGGTAAATCTGATGTACGCAATTATCGAAACAGGCGGCAAGCAGTACAAAGTAGAAGAAGGCTCAATCGTCTTCATCGAAAAGCTTGACGTTGAAGCTGACAGCGAAGTAGTTTTTGATAAGGTTATTGCTGTAGGTGCAGATGACGGCATCAAAGTCGGCGCTCCCTACGTTGCAGGTGCAACTGTTGTTGCTAAGGCTGTTAAGAACGGCAAGGGCAAGAAAATTACTGTTGCTACTTACAAAGCAAAGAAGAACGAAAAGCGCAAGATGGGCCACAGACAGCCCTACACAAAGATTGAAGTTGCTTCAATCAACGCTTAATGATCAGAGCAAAATTTAATATCCCGAAAGGCAGTTTCACAATCAACGGGCATTCAGGTTCGGCAGAATCGGGGCAGGACATTGTCTGTGCCGCAGTTTCATCGGCAGCTTATATGGCGGTGAACACGATAACCGAAATTCTCGGTGAAGAAGTTGAAGCATCTGTCAGGGACGGATATATGAAAGTAACGCTCTGCAGCGGCACCGATGCCGCAAAGGATATTCTCAGAGGTCTGGAACTTCATATTTCGGAACTTTCAAAAGACTATCCCGACTTTATCAAAATAATTACGGAGGTATAAGCTATGCTCAAGTTAAACATTCAGCTTTTTGCGCATAAAAAAGGTATGGGTTCAACCCGTAACGGCCGTGATTCTGAATCAAAGAGACTCGGCGTAAAGCGTGCAGACGGCCAGACTGTTAACGCAGGAACAATCCTTGTTCGTCAGAGAGGCACAAAGATCCACCCCGGCAACAACGTTGGTAAGGGTTCTGACGATACACTTTTCGCTCTTGTTAACGGTACTGTTAAGTTTGAGAGAATGGGCAAAGACCGCAAAAAGGTCAGCGTTTACGAAAACTAAGATTTTATTCCATAAAGTCCGTACTTCGGTGCGGACTTTTATTTTTTTCATTTTTGATGAGATTTATATTTCCCGCTTTATCAACGGTAAGAAGCATCACATCTCTTCTTTTCAGATGTTTTCGTTTGAGCAGTTTTTTTATTTCTTCTTCATTCATAGGACTTTTTTCAATCTGTCCCGATAAAATTCTGCCGTCAGAAATAAGAGTTATCGGCAGTCCGTTTGTATCAGGCTCGGCTCCCACATCCGAAACAGAAGCATTTCTTTTTTCAGGTTTAAGGAGCACACTCAATGAACCGTCTGTTTCAACAATTGCATACTGAACATCATTTATATCAAAAACATCTTTCTGTCTTAATGATTCAAGAAGGTCATCCATTGAATAACGAAGTCTTTTAAGCTCCTTTTTGTCGGGAATACCATTCTTAATAACAACAATTGAATGTCCCTGAAAAATTTCTCTGAGTCTTATTATTTTAAGTGAAGCAAATGAAACAGCGATTTCAAGAAGTGTAAGAACAGCTATGGGGATTATTGCATCAATTAATGATGTTTCACCACCTTCAAGAGGCATTGCCGCTATTTCAGATATCATTATCGTTATAACAAGTTCCCCCGGTTGAAGCTGACCTATCTGTCTTTTGCCCATAAGCCTCATTATAAAAATCATAAAAAAATAAAGAAATGCAGTTTTTGCTATTGTAATAATCAAAATAATCACCATTTGTGAGTATCTGTATTTTTTGTCGGTATATTCAAATGTAAAAAGGTAATAACATTACGGGGTGATTATATGTTTAACAACTGGAAAAAATCAGAAAAAAGACTTTCGGAACCGGTGAAAAAAGACTCCGGAAACACAACCGTACCCCAAGGAATAAATAAAAAACTTTCCGAAAATATTTTTGTATTACAACAGAAATTCGGAAAAAGTTTTGACCTTGTAATAAAAGAAACTCAGGTAAACGGAGTGAATATAGCCTTTGTGGCACTCGACGGAATGTATAACGGACTTCAGGCATCACAGTCAATAATCGAACCCATACAGAATCTTCACTACCCATGTGTTGATCCTATGGAATTATACAGACACATATGCAGAAGCAGAGCAAGTGAGTGTGATTCAAAAGAAGCGATAACAACAGATGCTGCAATTGAATATATCCTCTCGGGTTTTGTTGTTCTTTTTGTTGACGGAGTCACAGTCTGCCGTGCTTACAGCGTACAGGGATATGTAAAAAGAAGTGTTGAGCCTCCCGAATCGGAATCTCAGGAGAACGGCTCAAGAGAAGGCTTTGTTGATATGTATAAAGACAATGTCACTCTTGTCAGGAGAAGGCTCAGAACACCTTATGTTCGTTTTGAAACAATAACCGTGGGAGAAACCAGCAACACGCAGGTATGCATCTGTTATCACGCCCAAAGAGCTGACCCCGTTATAGTTAATGCTGTTACAGATAAACTGAAAAACGCAGACTTTGATATTGTACCCGGTGCCGGAGCGCTGCGTCCGTTTCTTGAAGAAAAAAGACTTTCATTTTTCACAACAGTCGGAACAACTGAAAGGCCCGATGTTTTTGCTTCAAAACTCGCAGAAGGACGGGTGGGCATAATCGTTGACGGAACACCGTATGCATTGATTGTTCCGCATCTTTTTATTGAAAACTTCCATTCACTTGACGATTATCTGAACAGACCGTATTATGCGGCTGTCACACGTTTTCTTAAACTCATCTGTTTTTTTCTTGCCGTATTCCTTCCGGGAACTTATGTGGCTGTCGGCACTTTTCATCAGGAAATATTTCCGTCCGATATCATTGCAGACATTGTTTCTTCGCTTCAGAACACTCCGTTTCCGCTTATAATTGAATCTGCAATAATTCATTTCATCTATGAAATTGTAAGAGAAGCGGGACTACGTATGCCGAAGCCTGTAGGACACACCGTAAGCATTGTGGGAGCTCTTGTTATAGGTGATGCCGCAGTCTCGGCAGGGCTGATAAGTGCACCGATGCTTATAATTGTTGCAATTACTGCAATCTGTTCGGCTGTTTTACCGCCTTTGCATGAGCCGTCTGCAATTCTGAGATTTATTTTTATCGTTCTCGGAGGCACAATGGGGCTTTACGGGATAATGCTCGGTTTTACAATAATTGTTGCCGACCTTTGCTCGATGAATTCTTTCGGTGTACCGTTTACTTCTCCGTTTTCACCTCTTGACAGATATGCTCTGAGAGATTCATTTATTTTTACAGGATGGAAAAAGACAGGCAAACGGTTTATTCAGATTCAGAAACTCAGGGGGACTCACACCAATGGAACTGAATAAAAAAATCACGCCTTTTCAGTTTTTTACATTGCTTTTTTTAAGCAGAGTTTTCGCAATGGTGACATATATTGCGGGAATAAACAAGGAACTTTCAACAACGGATGAAATAATTGCATCTGTTTTTACGGGACTGTTTCTTGCAGTTTCGGCAATTCCCGTTGTTCTGTTTTTAAAGAAGGATAACGAATCGGGAATAATAAAAAGAGCCTCCTGTTTATCAGAAAGCTTTTCAAAAGTCCTTTGTATTTTTTATCTTATTGAAGCCCTGTACTTCGGAACGATAACAGCCGTACGTTTCGGAATTTTTACGGGTTCCGTGATGTTTCCCGACACAAACATGGGCTTCTTCATTTTCATTATGCTTGCGGCATCGTCATACATTGCATTAAAAGGTATTGAATCGGCAGGGCGTTCATCGGTAATTATACTCATTCCCGTTCTTTTTGCTCTCATTTTTGTTTTTGCAACACAGTCTGATGACTTTGATTTTCTCAATTTTACGCATCCCTTTACAGACAAACTGACTGATATAATATCATCGGGATTCTACTCTGCATCAAGAACAGGCGAGCTTGCATTCATTATTCTTCTGACTCCCTATGTGAAAAAACTTAAAGGCAGACATATATATTTATGGATATCTGCCGTGACTGTTCTGATACTCATAACTGAAATTATGCTTGCAGGTGTTCTGGGAAGATTTGGCGGAACGCAGTTATTCAGTATGCACTCATTATCGGTACTTGCAGAAGCAGGTTTTATTGAAAGACTTGATGCGATAATCACGTGCATATGGCTTCTTTGTGCCGCACTCAAAATTGCAGTTATTATTTTTGTTTCGGAGATGCTGTTTTCTTCTCTTTTTAAAAAGCGGAGACGTTTACTCTTCATCGCAATCAGCTGTGCGGTAATTTTTATCGGTTCGATTCCTCTGATAAACAACATTTCAGGCTTTATTTCACTTATACGCTCACCTGTTCATCCGATACTCTTCATAACAGGAATATGCATAATGCCGTCTGTGACATTGATTTTTGAAAAATTAAAAAGGAGAAAAAAAGAATGAAAAAAGTTATAATTGCCGTTATGCTGACATCACTCATTTTTCTCACATCGTGCATACCGCAGAACACGGAAATCAAATACAGACTTGTGATTGAAGGCATCGGAATTGACTATGATACAGAGAATAACCTTTATGAACTCACAGTTCAGGTGCTTGAAACGGGCAACAGCGACCCCGAACAGGGAAAAAGCTCATCACCCGTCACAAATTACACGGTAAAAGGAAAAACAATTGCAGAAGCGATAAGCAGTCTTTGTGAAAACACGGGCAAATATCCCCTTTACAGCCAGAACAGAATGATTATACTCGGTTCAGACGTCACGGGAGAAAGAATGATAAAAGCGCTGAACTTCTTTGTGCGTGAATACACTTCCCGTCCCGACGTTTTTGTTGCCGCCGCAGGGGGAAAGGCATCAGATATTCTTACAACTCAGGTCGGAAGTGAAGCTCCCGCAAAACTGATTGAATCAGAAATTGAATTATGTCACGACAACTCATTATCTGTTGACACCGAGCTTTATAACACCGTAAACCTGACGCTTGAAGAAACATCATGCTTCACTCTGCCTCTTCTTGAAGTGATCGAAGACAGAATCCCCGACGGAAAAACAATAAAAGTCACGGGGACAAGAGCTTGTTCAAAAAGAACGAAACCGATAACTCTTTCGGCAGAAGAAACTCAGGGGTATCTTTTTATTATGAATGAAGTGAAAACGGGAACTCTGAGTACCGATATAAAAAAAACCTCGGCAGGTCTTGACATTATTGAATCAAAAACAAAAACAAAACTTTCAATTGAAAACGGAACACCGTTTTTTCTGATTGAAGTCAGGTGCAATGTTGACATAATTGAATTCGGAGATGAAACTTTTGATTCATTTTCTCATGATGACCTGAAAGAAACAGAAACTGCCGTCGCAGAGCAGATTGCAAAACGTATGGCAGGTGTTCTTGACAGAGTATTAAAAAAAGAAAAATGCGATATTTTCAGATTCAGAACAAGAATTTTACAGAAATATCCCGAATTCTCAGAGGAAATAAAATCCGATGATTTTTTATCTTCAATCAATTATAAAGTCCGTGTCACGGTCGATGCGGGAAGAATCGGTCAGATGACTATACATTAAGGGTACATTTCTTACAATATGTACCCTTTTCGGTTATATAATATTAATGAAAATATCATTCATATAATTCATTTAATAGGTATTCTTTTGTATTGATTTTTTTCTTTTAAAGGTGTAAAATTAACATATTAAAATAAAAGTGGAGGCTCAATTATGAATAACATATGGCATTCAATAGACCCTGAAAGAATCAATCCCCATGACTTTATGGCTGTAATTGAAATTCCCAAGGGAAGCAAGAAAAAATATGAGCTTGATAAAGAAACAGGTCTTATCATGCTTGACAGAATTCTTCACACCTCCACACATTATCCTGCAAACTACGGTTTTATTCCCCGAACATACGGTGATGACCTTGACCCTCTTGACGTTCTCGTTCTTTGCTCCGAACCTCTTGATCCGCTTACTCTTGTAAGATGTTATCCTATCGGCGTAATCAAGATGATGGATAACGGCAGAGGCGACGAAAAGATAATCGCCGTTCCGTTCGGAGATCCTACATACAACGTTTACAGAAGCATTTTTGCTCTTCCCAAACACGTTTACGATGAAATGTCACACTTCTTCAAAGTTTACAAATCACTCGAACACAAAGAAACTGTCGTTGACGATGTGAAGGATGCAAATGAAGCAATTGAAATAATTACTTCGTGCATCGAAA
Organism: Acutalibacteraceae bacterium; assembly: GCA_045537555.1. Taxonomy (GTDB): domain Bacteria; phylum Bacillota; class Clostridia; order Oscillospirales; family Acutalibacteraceae; genus UBA1081. The sequence goes on from JAZSPR010000017.1 coordinate 18,072, forward strand.
ACTACAAAAACATCTTCGGTGCCGAAGAAAAATAATTTTTTCCGGAGGCAGAAAAAAATGAAAAACAAGAAACTTTTAAAAATCGTAACAGCGGCAATGTTTGCGGCACTTATCACAGGGCTTACATTCTTCCCTAAAATTCCGATTCCGGGCGGAGGATATGTACATACAGGTGATGCAATGATATATCTTGCGGCATCTTTTCTTCCCCTTCCCTATGCTATGGCTGCAGGTGCAATCGGCGGTTTACTTGCAGATGTTTTTGCAGGCTATGCATCATATGCACCTTTTACTTTTGTTGTAAAAGCACTTCTTACAATTTCATTTTCATCAAAAGACTCAAAAATCCTCACAAAACGTAATGCTCTCGCACCTCTTGCAGGTCTCATCATAACACCGGGCTTATATTTTGTTGCAGACTCAATTCTTTACGGTGTTGCAGGTGCTGTTCCGGGTATAGTATGGAATATCTGTCAGGCTGTGGCAAGTATTGTTGTATTCTTCATCATAGGAGCGGCGGCAGACAAAGCAGGGCTTAAAACAAAATTATCTCAGAAACTCAATTAAGGAATATTATATGAACAATATCGTTTACACTTACGGGAACAAAATATATCTCAACATTACAAATGCCTGTCCGTGCAATTGTGATTTCTGTGTCAGAAACAGTAAAGACGGATTGGGTGACATGGGCAGTCTGTGGCTTTCCCATGAACCGTCATATGATGAAATCATCAAAGCTGTTGACAGTTTTGATTTCACGGGTTATACCGATGTTGTTTTCTGCGGATACGGTGAGCCCACATGTGCTCTCGAAAAGCTTCTTAAAACGGCAAAATATTTAAAAGACACAAAGAACGTTAAAATAAGACTCAACACAAACGGACTTTCTGACCTTATAAACAAAACCGAAAATTCGGCTGCAAAAATGGAAGGTCTTATTGATGCTGTTTCAATAAGCCTCAATGCTTCGGATGCCGAAAAATATGACAGTATTGTTCATCCGTCTTTCGGTCTTAAATCTTTTGATGCAATGATTAAATTCACAAAAGATGCTCAGAAATATATTCCCTCGGTTAAAATGAGTGTGGTTGACACTATCGGTGAAGACGAGATTGAAAAATGCAGAAAGCTCTGCAAAGAAAACGGTATTGAGCTGAGAGTAAGAACATATATAAAATAAAACACTTTCCATATAAAAAATCCTCCCGATATTTCGGGAGGTTGCTAAGTACAGAAAAAGAGGTAATGCGGATAAAAAAAGCCGTGTTACCTCTGATTTTTTAGCACTTAAGCCTTTAGTGGTGAGTAAGTGCGCCTATATTTTTTCGGTTGCTTAAAGTGATATTCTGCCTGACGGCAGAGTGTTATTATTGCTTTCAGCAATAGTTTTATTGAAACTTTTCGTTTCAGTTATATTTTATTCGCCAAAAACTGACCAAAGGTCAATAACACTATGCGAAGCATAATATAACTGCGAAGCAATACAACTCGCCGTAAGGCGAATAAAACTGCGGAGTGTCCTTACGAACACTCCGCTAATCCGAGAGGATAATTTTTTTTAGAATTTAAAGAGATTCATAATCCAATCAATAATTGACCGGAAGAATGCAATAATCTTTTCAAAGAATGAAAGTTCTTTTACGGGCTCTTCGGGTTCGGGATCGAGAGGAAGTGTATAACTGCTTCCATTCCATGTTGCAACCGTATCAGCAAGCCAATTGATTCGTGTATCGATAAAGTCATTGAGGAAAATTGTTGCATTTTCAAATGTAACAGCATCTCCGTTATGTACAACAACAAATTTTTCATCCATTACATCCCACAGCTTTGCGTTCATATTACGTGAAGCCGCAACCTTTGCTGAGAACTCATTTACATAGCCGTCATCACCGATCATATTCTGAACAGCAAGATAAAATTCGCCGTTTTCTTTATTCAACTGTTCTTTTACTGCATTTCTGAAGCTTTCATGCTTGATAAGACCGTTGACAAGGTAATTCTGCACCATATAGAAGTTTTCAGGATTTGCAGTTTTGAGCTGAATATTATCATGGAAACCGCCGGGACCGTAACAGGGGTCATAATCCCATATGGGACCTGCATACATTATATCTTCATCTGCAGGCAGATAGAAAAAAGATGAAGAAAGGAATCCGTCAACATTTTTGCTCAGTTCATTGATAAGATATACCTTTACAAGTGATTCAAGGTCACAATAATCATAATAGTATTTGCCTGTTTTTGCATTGTATCCGTTTGTGCTGTAAACTGCATCTTCAAATTCCTGCCAGAACGCAGAGATATATGCACCTGTTTCCTTTGTAAGGTATTCGGGATTCTTTGTTACAACACACTGACCTTTATTTGAAACAAAACCTGTAGGTTCATCGGGATATCTGAACCAGAATTCAAGTTCAAGGAGATATGCATGATGTTTTGCACCTTCAGGGAATTCAGGTTCAACAAGTCCGTCAATATATTTATATGAACCGTTGCTGTTTTCTGCAGCAGTTGTTGCACCTTTGCTTGAAGTTGTTGCTGTTACAACAACTTCTTTTTCGTATGCTTCATTATCCTCATTACATTCTTCAATCAGGTCATCTGTGTTATCGATATCAATTTTTGATTCGTCAACATCAACCTTTTCACAAAGAAGATAGGAACCTCTGTACTCACCGTCAAAATAGAGATCAACTTCCTCATAATGAGAAACATAGGGCATGTTCAGGTCAGCAGCAAGCTGAAATGTGATTGAGTTATGCACCATTGTTGCATCAAACATGTTTGCAAGAAGCACCCATGTTTTGCATGCTTCATCAGGATTGTTATTGATAAGGTCTGTTTTGTTCTTGATTTTGAACTGATATGCTTTTTTATCAGATCTTGTGAACGTAGAGTTACCTCTTGCCTTGATTGCCGAGACCTTATCTGTATAATCAACATCACCGTCAGTATCAATAAGAGACATTTTACCTTCAGCTTCATTACCTTTTACAGCATCAATCCAGGGTCTGCCGGCATTGACAGGATCATCACTCACATAGAAAAGAGAACGGATATTTTCAGACTTCATAATTATAAGTTTTTCGCCTGAAATGGTAATTGTGTATTCACCGTTGACAGTATTACTTATTTCTGTCAGATCAAAAGCTTCACCGCTTCTGATTTCAGTTCCGTTAACAGTAATGCTCTGTGCATCAAATGCAAGAACAAGGTTTTCAAGGTCAGCAGAAGCGGGAAGGAAAAGATAATTTTTTCCGTCAGGTGCAGTCTGTACTGAAATTTCTGTGTTGGCATCAGATATATTTGCATTATAGGTTATTGATGAGAGGATGTCGTTTCCGGCAGCAGATGATGCTACAGAGAAACATACTGCAAAAAGAAAAGTAACAAGTACAGCAGCAATTAATTTTTTTGAATTAATTTTCATATTCAGTTCTCCTTTATGTTTTTTAAATTTCATGGCTGAAATTATTCTATAGGTAATTTTGCTGAAAATCTGAGGATTGCTCTTGCATCGGCGGCAGTAAATTTGCCGTCATTATTCATATCTGAAACCGGATAATTATATGCAGTAAACAATTCAAGCTTTGCAGAAATTCTTAAAGCAATTCTTGCGTCAGCGGCTGTAATTGTTCCGTCACCATTCATATCTCCGGTCATACCGGTCTTTATTTCAGCATCAAGTCGGATAACAAAATCACATTCAGTACATTTATATACAAGACATGTATCTGAATTCATCTCGTTTGTTGCATCAAATATTAATTTATGTTCTTCATTTTTAAGAACACTACATGTATTACATCTTTCTGTGCCGGTTGTAGGGTCAATAAGCCATGCATGAGGCATCAATTCAGTCGTTTCATCTGTTACACCGCATTCAATACAGATTCGCTTTGTTATACAGGTTGCCTTTGTCCATCTGTGAGCTGCCGCAAGAATGTATTTATCACGATAAACAATATCACACCCTGCACATCCGATATAATCACTCTCTCCGTTTTCGGTACATGTCGGAGCTTTTCCCGACAATTTTACAGGCTCATGATATCTTGTTGTTTTATCCCATGTTGCAGGATCCATTGGAGCAGAATATTTTTCACCATTCCATGTTGCTGTAGTTTCTGAAAGCCATTTGAGTCTCTTTGTTGCAAATTCAAGAAGGAAATCTATACCATTATCATATGTTTCTTCATCTCCGCAACGGAAAGCAGCGGTCATCGGAAGTGTCATGCTCCACAGTTTGTAATTCATCCTCTGTGATGCATAAACATTCTGAGAATAGGTCATGATATTGCCGTCTTCACCGAGCATTTTTTCTGCTTCTTTATAGAAAATTCCGTCTTCGGAATTGAGATATTCTTTTACAGCATCTCTGAAACTTTCAATTGTGATAAGTGTGCTTGCGAGATATTTTGTTGCCGCCCAGAAGTTTTCGGGATTGCCTGCTATCTGGCTGTTATAGTCATAACCGGTTGTGAAACAAAGGTCATAATCCCAGATTGGGCCTGCGTACATTATATCCTCATCTTCGGGAAGATAAAAAAATGTTGATGAACGGTAGCTGTCATAATTCTTTGTGTATTCATTGATAAGATATATCTTTACAAGTGAATCAAGATCGCAGTATTCGTAATAATACTTCCCTGTTTTCTCGTTATATCCGTTGGGGCTGAAAACTGCATCTTCAAAATCCTGATAGAACTGACTGATGAATGCACCTGTATCCTTTGTGAGATATTCGGGATTTTTTGTTACAACTGCCTGACCTCTGTCTGTTACAAAACCTGACTGTTCATCGGGATATCTATATATAAAGTCGAGTTCAAGCAGATATGCATGATGCTTTGTTCCTTCTTTGAGTGCGGGTTCTTTAAGTCCGTCTACATACTTATATGAACCATTGCTGTCTGCTTTTGCTGTTGTTTCACCCTTACTTGCAGTTGTTTTTACAACAACTACAGGATTCTCATATGCATCCGTTCCTTCATTTGCTTCTTCTATGAGTCCGTCAAGATCCTCAATATCAACATTTTCTTCTCCGACTTCAACTTTGTCTGTAAGAAGATATGATCCTCTGTATTCGCCGTCATAATAAAGGTCAACGGGTGTATTATCGATTGTATAAGGCAATCCGAGGTCTTTTGCAAGTGTTGTTACAAGTGAATTATGAATAAGTGTGATGTCTCCTGCATTTGCAAGAAGAACCCATTTCTTCTGAGCATTGTTTTCATCACCTGTCATATTGAACTTGTTCTTTAATTTTATCTGATATGGCTTTTTCTCAAAATCAGTAAATGTGGAATTACCTCTTGCCTTGATTTCTGTCATTTCATCGGCATTGATTATACTTCCGTCGGCATCAACATATACCATATTTCCTTTTGCTGTGTTAGATTTTGATGTATCAATCCATGCTCTGCCCTTATTTACAGGGTCTTCACTTACAATAAAGAGAGTTTTAATATTTCCTGACTTCATTATAATTATTTCTTTTGAAAAATCGCCTGAAGTCAATTTTACTTTATATTCTCCGTTAAGAGCGGACACATCATTGAAAAGTGAAAGGATATCTGTTTCACTTCCGAATGTTGATGTTATTGTTTTATCTGCATTAAGTGTATATTCTTTATTTTCAGCATCACCCATAAGTACAAGTTTTGTAAGGTCTGCTGATGAAGGTAAAAACATGTATGTTTTTCCTGCAACTGTCTGTGTGTTTATTACGGTATTGACATTTTCTTCGGCTGTAATATAGTATATATCATTTATGCCTTCTGCTGATGCTGTTAATCCGCCGAAAAGCATCATAGCAATAATACATACTATCAATGCTGTTATTTTTTTCATAATGCTTCTCCTTTTTTTTATATTTTTATTATACCGAAGTTATACATAATTGTCAATGTAAAAAAAATCGGAGCAGAATAAATCTGCTCCGAAAATTTTATTTTATTGCCGAATGATTACTGGATAGGAAAATCGATATCTTTACCGAAATCTGATTCCTTATCAAGCTTAGCTGATACTCTGAGGATACGTCTTGCGTCCTTAGCTTCAATCTTGCCGTCGCCTGTAACTTCTGCTGCATAAAGCTGTTTAGCTGTTGCAGTGGGTTCAAGCTTAGCAGAGATACGAAGAGCAAGTCTTGCGTCAGCTGCTGTAATCTTACCGTTAAGGTCAACGTCACCGAGTCTTGACTTGACAGGTGTATCAACTGTTGTAACTTCGTCAGTTGTTTTTTCTGCAGTCGTAACTTCGTCAGTTGTAACTTCGTCAGTTGTAACTTCATCAGTTGTAACTTCGTCAGTTGTAACTTCGTCAGTTGTAACTTCATCAGTTGTTGTTTCAGTTGTTGTGATTTCTTCTGAAACATCTTCTGAAACGTCTTCTGATACATCTTCAAGAGCAGGAATTACTTCCTCATCAAGAACTGCACCACAAACTGTACATACAAGCTGTTTGAGACCTTCAACGCCGATTTCAGCTTCCTTAACGATTTCCCATGCACCGTTATGACCTGTTGCTGCGATAGCTTCTTCATATGATTCACCGCATTCACATGTGTAAACGATAACACCGTCTTCTGTACATGTGGGAGCAACAACTACAACGCCTACAAAGTCACATTCGTGAACTTCGGGAGCTTCTGTTGATTCTTCTTCAGAAATGTCTTCTGATGCGGGTTCATCTACATCTGTTGAATCTTCAATATCTGTTGAATCTTCTTCGATACCCGTTGAGTCTTCTTCTGTAACTTCTTCAAGAGCGGGGATGATTACTTCATCAATAATTGCACCACATTCTGTACAAACTTCCCACTTAAGACCGTCAACGCCGATTGCGGGTTCTTCAACGATTTCCCATACACCGTTATGACCTAATGCGGGAATAACTTCATCAAAATTATCGCCACAAACTGAACATGTGTATGTCATGTAACCGTCGTCAGTACAATTGGGTTCTACTAATGATACGATAACATAATCATGGCCGAGAGCTGCAACTTCATCTGCAACATATGTGTCGCCACAAGTTGCACATGTGTAAGTTGTGTAACCGCCTTCTGTACATGTGGGATCTGTTACAACTGCATCATAATCATGACCGAGAGCTGCAACTTCTTCCTGTTCGAGGAGAACTTCACCGCATACTGAACATACAAGACCTGCTGTGAGACCTGTTTCTGTACATGTAGGATCAACTGCGGGAACTTCTGCTTCCGTATGACCGTTTGCAGGAACGTTTGTAGGAAGAACAACGTAAGTGTTACATGTTGAACATCTTTCACCTGTTGTCATACCGGGCTTTGTACATGTAGGATCTACGCCGTTGATAACACGCTTTGTATAAGGATGATCCTTGATATGGTTTTCTACGATTGTGCTTTCAGAATCAAAGTAATAGTAAAGACCTTCAAATTCAAAGTTTTCTTCTGTAAGTGCAAGAACACCTTCGTCTGTGAATGTGTAAGTCTTTTCACCGATTGTCTGTTCGCCTGTTACAGCAAAGAAATTATCGGGGCTGAAGTAATAGAAATCGCCATCAATCATGAACCAGCCTGTAAGTCTTTCATTGTTACCCCAGTAGTAAACAAGACCCTGAGATGTCTTTGAAAGAGCACCGTCAACGAGCTTACCGTCTTCATCAAATGTGAAGAGAAGGCTTGTTCCGTCTGAACTTTCAACGGGATACTTGCCGTCTGCAACATTATCAATTGATGTATTACCGTCAAGACCGAGGTGAGCCATAGCGCCGCCTCTTTCTCTGTCAAAGTAATACCAGTCGCCTTCAATGTTGAACCAACCACGCTGAGGCTGACCTGCAAGATAATAGAATGAATCAATACCAACTTTGTTGAATGCACCCTTTACAAGGTTGCCGTTTTCATCAAATGTGTATTTAAGAGTAACCACAGCTGATTCTGCTGTATCAGTAATGTTAAGTTTAACTTCTTCTGTAACTTCATATTCACCTGTTACAGCAAGACCGTCAACACCGAGATAACGTTCGCCGATCCATCTGTTTGTAGCAAGTGTACCGTCTTCAAGAAGGAATGCAAACTTTGTAAGTTTACCGTTTTCATCAAGAGGATATGTGTACTCGCCTACAACTGTATCGCCTGCACCGGCAACACCGTTTTCATCAAAGTAGTAGATTTCACCGTTGATATCTACCCAACCTGTTTCGGGAACACCGTTAACAAGCTTCATAGCTCTGCCTGTTTCAGCATCCTTAACGAAACCTGTGTAATCTGCAACTTCCTGTGAGTAACCGCATACTGCGCATTCAAGCCAACCGTTATCAAGCATCCAGTCGTGACCGTCTGTTGTACAATCAACTGTCTTTGTTGTTGTATATGTGTCAAGAAGAACAGTTTCACCTGTTTTCTTAGCATCATATGCATTGACTGTGAATTCTGTATCAGTTGCTCTGACTGTCATGTATACTGCATCATAATCCTTGTAATCTACAAGAACATCATAGTAATGAGCAGGCTCATTAATTGCATCGTAGCCCTTACCGCCAACATTACCGCATACGAAGTATACTGTTCCGTTTTCTGCATCGGGGATACCTGCTGTGATGGGCTGAGTTCTTGCATATGCATGGTCATGACCTGAGAATACGAAATCAAGACCGCTTTCATCTGCAAGTGCTGTGATAAGTTCACGGTAGCCCTTCATAGCTCCACCGGGATTGGGGTAATAAGGAGGCTGATGAACAACAAGGATCTTCCATGTTGCATCTGACTTTGCAGCGTCTTCCTTAACCCAGTCAACAATACTCTTGTACTGTGCCATTGTAAGGTAGCCGATTGATGCCATATAAATGTTACCGTATTCTATTGAATATGCTTCGGGAGCTGCATCTGCAGTGCCGGGAAGGTCATAGTAATGAGAAGCCTTCGCACCGTAGAAGTCACCTGTATATTCGTGGTTACCGAGTGTGTGGAAGATATCTGTGTTACCGAGAACGCCTGTGCTGAAAGAAGAACCGGCTGCTTCCCAATAAGCGTAGTCACCTGCTACGTCAACGATATCACCTGTATGGATACCAAAATCGAAATCAATACCTGTTTCGCCGAGAACAGCATTTACTCTGTCGATATCTGTTGTATCTGTGTTCTGGATATCAGCAAGAACAAAGAAATCTGTTGCGATATTTGCCTTTGATGTTGTGAATGTCTTGATTGCTGACCATGTTATGCCGTCACCAACCATAAATACATATTCTGTATTTTCCTTAAGACCTGAGAAATTAACGCTGTTGAATCTTACTGCATAGTTGTTTACAACAACACCTGTTGAATTGAGTTCCTCAAGGAATGATCTGCCTTCAGATTCTGCAAATACTGTAGCTTCACCTTCTGCATCATAAACAGCTTTTTCTGCATAGCGGACAACTGCCTTTGCATCTGTGAAGAGGGGATTTGACATCCATGAAATTGACTGTGCATTCCAGGGAGTCTTTGTTGCATTGAGCTTGATATATGTGGGAAGACCTGTTACATCGCCCCTTGATTCATAGCTCTGAGACTTGAATGTGAATGAACGAAGAACTTTGTATTCTGCTTCGATACCGTTATCGGGATCAGCAGGAGTAACTTCAACTGTCTTTGATGCTGTAAGGGTGAATTCTTTGACTGCATCAACAAATGCTGCTGTAAAGAACTTACCTTCTGCATCTGTTGTGCCGAGAAGTGTTTCGCCTTCATAGACTTCAACACCTTCAACAGCATTGCCTGTTGAATCTGTTACATAGATGTAACCGCCTTCTGTACCTACAAGCATTGCATCTGTGCTGATAACAAGAGGTGCTTCACAAGTAGAAACGAGTTTACCTGAGAAAGCTGTAACAACGTCTGATGCACCGCTTAAGTAAGTGATAGCACCCTTTGAAATTCTGTGAGTAACTTCAAGGTTTTCGGGTGTATCTGCGGGAACCTTTGTGATGATTGAAGCAAGCTTGTCTGATCTTAATGCAAATGTTGCAACATCATCTCTTACAAGTCTGAATGAAAGAGTATCTCTGATCGAATTGTAAACTGCTTCACCGTCAAGCTTGAATCCGGGAGCGGGAACAACTTCAACATCTCTCCAGTAGCTTGTGAAGAATGAAAGGACCTTAATTTCGATATCTGCTGATGCGATATTTGCTGCATTGTTTGAAACAATGTTAAGAATGAAATCTTCACCGAGAACGGGTGCATTTTCTGCTTCAAAAGCAACTTCTGTATCTTCAGCACCGCTGTCGATTGTGAAGTATTTCATATCTGTTGTCTTGTTGCCGAATACGTCAGCAACTTCGATTTCGATAACATGATCACCGTCGGGGAGAACTGCACCGTAGAAGTAAATTTCGTCGTTACCTGCATCGATGTAACACATATCTGTAACATCAACACCGTCGATGTACATCTTTGTTGCGTCATCATCGATACCTGTCATGTACTTGTCTTCAAAGTCTGCATACTGAGCTTTGAATGTGTTTACATTTGATGTGTAAACTGTTTCACCGTCAACTATCTGTTCAGTAAAGTCACCGATATAGTTGATTTCGGGGTTATGTGTATCTGATGTGTTAGCACCGTAGATAAGAGTAATATCATCGATGTAGATTGTATCAGATGTAACATCTGTACCCATGTTTGAGGGCTGATATGAAATCCAGAAAATACCGTTGTCTGTCTTCTGACCGTAAGGTTCATAAGCGCCGCCGACATTTGATACGCCAGTATTACCTTTTGTACCGGTAAGGTCAAATTCAAGGTATCTCCAGCCTGTCCAGCTGATACCCTGCTTATCAGTCCCCATAGCTTCGGGAGTTGTAAGACACTGATATGAACCTGAACCGCCGTTTGTTTCAGGATCTATATTACCTGCACACTGAAGATAGAGGTGATAAGCTGTTGTGCCTTCGGGTGCATATACCCATACACCGATTGCTGTGGGTGAGCCTTCATATCTGTAAGCAGGAGTTGTTTCACGGAGATAGAAGTTCGCATTACTTGCTTTATTGAATTCAGAGAAGTCAAATTCAATTCTGAGTGAATGGTCACCGAAACGGACGGGTTCACCGTCAGCTGCTGAAACAACTGTTGCTGTAGCTGATGAGTTTGTTGCATCACTAACTGCAGCATTGGGCCACATATAAAGAGGAATATCCTGCTCATAAAGAGCTTTGGCAAGGTCTGTTCTGCTGGGATAACCTGCGTTAGCAGGACGACCTGTGGTAGCATCTGCAGTAAGATATGTTGCAGAATATGTGGGGAAATTGAATGTAGAAACGTAATTGGGAGCATCCTTGTTTTCTTCGCCTGTTACGTATTCAAAGTCATGAAGAGTAACCTGCTTTGAACCGATGAATACAGTAAGAACAAGGGGTTCAAGTTCTGTATTGCATACAAGCTCTGCTGTGATTGTTGTATTGTAAGCACCGTCTTCTGCACCTGTGAATGTAAGGCCGTCGAATGTACCTGCAATACCGTTGAGATCCACATTCTTATATTTTGAGTAATAAGCAAGATCTCCGTTTGTTACAAAACCGTCAAGCTTGTTTGTGATGAGGTAATCAATTTTGTATTTTGAACCACTATCAGGAGTTGCAGCAAGAATTTCAAGTACAACGTAATCTTCTGCTCCAGGGATACCTGTGATCTCAGTAGGCTGGAATCTGTCTTTTGTTCCGTAAGTGCTGTTAACAAGGTATTTTTCATCAAAACCTTCTCTGTAGAAATAAGCATAAATCTTGTTTGCATCTTCCTGATACTCGCTGGTGATGATTGTCCAGTCGATATCGCCGGCCTTCATGATAACGTCTCTGTCCTGATACTTCGCAACGATACCGAAGTCTGTTTCAACGCCGGGGCCTACAGCCTGTTCTGCACTTGCAACATAGAGTGTTTCGGGAACAACGATTGAAACTGTTGTTGTGCCCTTTACAGCTTCGCCTACCATATAGTTGACTGTAACGTCACCTGTGAAGCCTTCAGCTGCTGTGAAGACACCTGTCGCAGGATCAATTGTACCTGCTGTTTCATCAGCAAGAGCAAAGAATCCTTCTGCGGGAAGTTCTGCAGCTGCACCTGAACCGTCAACGGGAGTTGCTGTGAACTCTACAGTTGAACCGGGTGTGTAGAGTTCGTTAACGGGAGCAAGGTTTGCGTGGTGGAATTCACCGTCAGGAGTTGCGTTTGAATAAACAAGAAGTGTTGTTGAAACGATTCTTTCAACACCGTCTGAGGGGCTGTTTCTTACTGAAAGTGATGCTTCACCTTCACGCTGTGAAACAAGTGTTGCTGAACCGCCGCCGTCAACCTGTATAGCTGCTACACAACCGAGTGAGAGCATCTGCTGTGCATTTTCAAACAATGTCTGACCGCATGATGAGGGAGCCTGACGACCGTCAGCTGTTACAAGGATAACCTTGCCGTCTGCAGTGAGACCGATTGATGTTCTGGGGAAAATGTCAGGATTTTCCTTGATGTTGGGGTTGATAACACCGTTCTGAACGAGCATTGCGCTACCGCCGACAACTTCCTTTGCGTTTGCAGGGATTTCACCTGAACCGATAACAGCTGTGCCGTCTTCAAGAATAGCAAAGTATGAGTTTGCTGTGCTGTTGTAAGTAACACCGTTCATAACAAGTGAACCCATGGGAGCACCTGTCTGCATATTGAAGAAGTCACAGTTGATACCGCCGACAACTTCAAAGTTGGGCTTATTGAGAACTGTCTTATGATAGTTCTCTGCAGCTACAGCCTGGTCACGAACTGTCTGCATGCCCCATGAGGGAGCTGCTGCAAGATCGTTCATGTAGTCTTTATAGCCTGCGATAAGACCTACATTAGGATTGGAAAGATCAATTTCAAGCGCATAAGCCTGAACCTGATTTGAACCATCCTTGTTGTGTGTGATGATGTGAGATTCTGTGATGCCGGGAGCAACCGCGTAATCTGTCTTTGATGTAAGCTTGGTGTTTTCACCAATGTTTTCAACACTAACATTAAGAGCTGTTGCTGTGAATGACATCATGGGAGTCATTACTGAAAACAGCATTGCTAATGTAAGAAGCAATGCAAGACCTGATTTAAGTCTCATTTTGGTTTTCATAAGCGTAATTCCTTTCGTTTTATAGTTATATCAGCATACGATATACGTCAACATTATAAATGAATTATGCCGAAAAGTCAACACGAAAAACATTTTTGATATCGCAAAATAAAGGTAATCTCATTTTTTTGTGCAAAAAGCATAAAAAAAGGGACTGATTTCCAGCCCCTTTTAATTCTTATTCGGAAATATATGTAATTTCTTTTATCGAATCACGCACAGTATTGTCCAGAAGTATGCTGTCTTTGAAAGAATCTTTCAGACAAGCAGAATAAAGAATCATCTTTGCATTATTGCTTCCCTGAACTTTGGAAAGAAGGTCTGTGAGCATCTCTTTTCTCGGAGGATTCTTTTTAACTGTGACATTTTTGAGTGTGATTTTCAGCTTATTTTCAGAAGCAACAACTGCATTGACTGAAATTATACCGTCTGTGATATTATTTTCAACGGCAACACGTTTTCCGTCAAGAGTTGCATAGATTTTTTCGCAGTCGGTGATATCTTTGAATGAAAGTATGTATCTGCGTTCTGCCGGGATAACACTCATGTCACCCTGAGCAGGATTTATTGTAAATATCAAATCATTGCCGTCTTCTTCAACTTCAAAACGAGTTTCGGCAAAAGCTCCGTTTTTATAATTCATTGTTTCGCCGTCATCTTCATAAAGAGTGAAGTTTCCGTTTCCTCTGTAAATGAGAAGCTCCATATCTTCAGGATTTTTCCAGTCGTTTGTTCTGTCATTGACTGCAAGGGGAATAATTGCACCCTCTTTTGCAAGAACGGGGATTGAAGAAATGTCACGGAACATTTTTATTTTTTTACCGCCCTGATAGATAAGCCCTGTGAAGATATCGGTATATCTTCCCTCGGGAAGCCATGTATCGGCAGAAGCGGTGAGTGTTTTTCTGCTTGCCTTTTTTGTTACGGGAGAAACGATAAATTCTGTACCGAACCAATACTCATTCGGAACATTATATGCATCGTCATCTTCGGGATTTTCATAATACATAGGCTCCATGAGCGGTCTGCCGTCACGGTGAGTGAGCATATTCATTGTATATATATAAGGAATAAGCCTGTGTCTGAATCTGAGCCATTTTATTGCATTGAGTTCGGTTTCTTTGCTGAATTTCCACGGTTCCTTGCCAAGGAACTCATTGCTTGTTGAATGAAGTCTGTTTATGTGACTGAAAACACCGAACTGAAGCCAGCGGATATAAAGTTCATCATCACGTTTGCCCATCTGATGTCCGCCGATATCATGACTCCACCATGAATAGCCTGCATTTGATGCCGTCACGGTGAAATACGGCTGAAAATCAAGAGCACTCCACAAAACAAGAGTATCGCCCGAGAAACCGAGGGGATAGCGGTGTGAACCGGGACCTGCATAACGGGAGAGAATGAGCGGTCTCTTGCCGTCACGGGCAAGATCAATACTGTGATAGTGATTGAGCCACCAGAGAGGGTCAAGTCCTTTTATTGCGGAGCCTGTTCCCTGCTGCCAGTCAATCCACCAGAAGTCAACACCTTCATTTTCATATTTATTATGGATGAATTTAAAATAACCTTCCGCAAATTTATTATCCGAAACATCAAATTCGATTGTTTTTCTGCTTTTCGGGTCAATACCCATGAATTCGGCAAATTCTTCATACATATCTTCAAAGAATCGCACACCGTCACAGGGATGAAGATTAACCGTGACTTTGAAGTTTTTGTCCTGAAGAGTTTTCAGGAAGCATTTGTAATCGGGGAATAGTTCCGTATTCCAGCTGTAACCTGTCCAGCCCGAAGACTGGAACGCCGCCATTATGTTATTCTTTACGCCGTCAATTTTTCGATTCTGCTTTATATATTCATTGACATCTGCACCGAACTGTTTTTTGATATCAACCCAATGCCAGTCCATATCAATTGTTGCAACTGTTACGGGAATTTCAGAATCGATAAAACGATTCATAAGAGCAAGATACTCTTCCTGAGTGTATGCCTTGTAACGGCTCCACCAGTTACCTAAAGTGAAACGCGGAATAAGAGGTGTTTTACCCGTCAGACGGTAAAAATCACGCAATGCCCCTTTATAATCGTGCCCGTAAGCAAAAACATACTTATCCGTACCGTTTTCCTTTCTGCCGAGATATTCGTCACGGGGACGCACACTTCCGTCAGTGAGCAGAACGAGTGTTTTTGAATCGTCCATGATTGCCGCACCGTCACGGGAGAGAATGCCGTCCTCAATTTTAACTTTTCCTTTTGTCATATCAAGAGTACGACGGGTACCTTTCAGATTTCCTTTTCTGAAATCGTTGTCAGCCATATCTTTCATAACAGCCTGAATAAGTTCACCGTCCGCTGAAAAAACAAAGGATACATCGTCAGTCTTTACGGCAAAGCTTGAACGGTTATCCGTAACAACAAATGACGGTGTGTCAAAATTTCTGTTGAGAACAGTCTGTGTCGGCATATCACAGAATTTTCCGTCAGGCTGTTTTTCTATTCTTATAAGTCTTGATGTGAGAACGCTGATTCTCATATCATTTCTTATTATTATATTTGATTCGTTTGTTTTTCCGCTGATTTCATCACGGAATGCTTTTGCAAAATGTTCCATAAAAAAGACCCCTGTCGTATACTATATAATTGTATGTATTAATTCTGAAAATTTCATATATATTAAAAAAACCGATTTCCCGTTTGAAAACTATCAGACGGAAATTCGGCTCAAAACACCATTACCCGGCGGCAATGGTGTCAGGTTAATATGTATTTTCTGATTATATTATTCAAAATCTATTTCACCGAGGAGCTCTTTGAGAGCCTTTGCATCTGCTGCTGTAAGAGTTACGCCCTTGCCCATTTTTTCGTGGTCTGGACCCCAGTCACGGATATCGTACTTGGGTTCTTTTCCGTTCCAGCTGATAAGGTTGAGTTCTTTTGCCCAGCCGCCTGCACCTTCTGAGATAACTCCGAATGTTTTTACGATTTCATAAGTAAATTCCGGCATGATTATTCCTCCAGAAAAAATTCTATATAATTATTATATTTATATTTATAATAAAAATCAATAGTTTTTTCTGTTTTTCTTAAATATTTTGCGTTAATTTTCTCAAAAACAGCCTCAGTTTGTGAACTTTTTGTAAACATTTTCAAAAACCTCAAAAAAAGAACCCCAAATGGGGTTCTTTTTTCGCGAGTTTAGACTAAGGGTGGAGGGAGTAATTCTCTCAGGAAGAGCAAACCGAAAAAAGAAAGGATGATGTGATGAAAAAACTCAGCGGCAGAGAGGAGCTTTTCTGCAGACTGTATGCTTCATGCAGAAATTCAAGAGAAGCCGCATTCAAAGCCGGATATACATTCTGCCCTGAGATTGCTTCAAAAAAGCTGTTGGGCAAACCCGACATCAGAAAAGCAATTGAGCAGATAGAAAAAGAAAACACATTTTCCGATGAAGAAGTCCGTGCGGGACTAAGACGCATAGCCTTTGCATCATCTGCTGATGCTGTCAGACTGCTCCTTTCTGACAATTATGAAGACATCGATGCAGAAGCTCTTGATTTTTTCAACATATCGGAAATAAAAAGAGCTAAAGGCGGCGGTATTGAAATCAAATTTTTTGACCGCATAAAAGCTCTTGAAAAACTCGGAGAATTTTCAGGAAACATCAGAAGCGACAGCGCAAAACCGTTTTATGCCGCACTTGAAAACAGCGTAAAAGCAATGAACGGCGGTGACAACGATTGAACTTTGTGACCTTTTCACCAAAGCAACTAAAAGTTCTTACTTGGTGGTGCAGAAACAGCGACCTGAAACATCACGATGCAATAATATGTGACGGTGCCGTAAGAAGCGGAAAAACATTATGCATGTCAGTTTCTTTCGTGGCATGGGCAATGGGTAATTTCAATGATACGTCTTTTGCCCTGTGCGGAAAAACGGTGACATCCTTACGAAGAAATGTCATCACTCCGTTATTACCCGTACTTTCAGACCTCGGTTTTTCATGCAAAGAAAAAATATCAAAAGGTCTTGTAGAAATTGAGTTCGGAAATACAAAAAACAGATTTTATCTTTTTGGCGGAAGAGATGAATCATCCGCATCTCTTATTCAGGGATTGACCCTCGGCGGAATTCTTCTCGACGAAGTAGCTCTCATGCCACGTTCTTTTGTTGAGCAGGCGATTGCAAGATGTTCTGTTGCTGACTCAAAGCTGTGGTTTAACTGCAATCCCGAAAATCCGCATCACTGGTTTCATAATGAATGGATAAAGAAAGCAAAAGAGAAAAACTGCCTTTATCTTCATTTCGTTATGGAAGATAACCCGTCATTATCACAATCAATCATTGATCGGTATCATTCACTTTATTCGGGTTCATTTTTTGAACGCTTTGTTGAAGGAAAATGGGTTGCAGCTGAAGGACTTGTATATCAGTTTTTCAATTCCCAAAAAAATGTAACCGATATAATCCCTCCATGCAGCAAATATTACATCTCATGCGATTACGGAACTGTAAACCCGTGCTCAATGGGATTATGGGGACTGTCTGACGGCACATGGTACAGAATTGACGAACGTTACTGGTCATCAAAACGGGAAGGAAGCATGAAAACCGATGAAGAGTATTATGAAATGCTTTGTGAACTTGCAGAAAACAGAACAATTGAGAACATCATTGTTGACCCTTCCGCTGTAAGCTTCATTGAATGCATCCGCCGTCACGGTAAGTTTACGGTCATACCTGCAAAAAATGATGTAAACAACGGCATAAGACGTGTTTCAGAAGCACTTAAAAGCGGAAAAATAAAAATCTGTTCCGTCTGCAAAGACATTTTACGCGAATTTGAGCTTTACCGCTGGGATAACACATCATCAAAAGATTCCCCAAAAAAAGAACACGATCACGCCATGGATGATATGCGCTATTTTGTTTCAACCGTACTTTACGGTGCAGACAATGACGGTTTTGCTGTCCTGGCGGCAGAAAGGAATTAAAACATGAAACTTTTTCCACAGAAAAACAAACTTCATTCAGAGGTTGCCGTTACAGGGGTTCCGAGGCTTTATAACAACGGTTTCTGTTCAGAAGGGTCTGTACCCGAAAGCTTTATTGCACAGAAACAGCTTTATGATTCTTTAAGAAAAAGCGTTCCCGTAATTGACGGTGCAATTTCAAAAATTGTAAGACTTACAGGCGGTTTCAGCGTTGAATGCAACAACAGAGAAAATGAAAAACTTCTTGAAAAATTTCTTTCAGAAATTTCCGTAGGCGGAAATATGACGGGGATTGAATCATTTATCATGCTGTTTCTTGACCAGCTTCTCACTTACGGTACAGCAGTAGGTGAAATGGTAATGAACCGTGACAGCCGTTCATTCTCGCTGTTCAACGGTGAACTGAACAACATCGTTCTCAGCCGTAACAAAGATAACCCTATGCAGATAAACATAAGCACTGTTTCAGATAACAGATGCATTCCCGTAAGAAATGACGGACGTATACTTTTAGGCGTTCTTGACCCCGATGCGGGAGCACTTCACGGCAATTCCTTGCTCAGAGGACTCCCCTTCGTAAGTGCCGTATTACTTCAGATTTTTGAATCAACGGGCAACAACTGGGAACGTCTGGGTAATCTCAGATATTCCGTCACGTATAAGCCTCAGAATGATGCGATTGATAAAGCATATGCGGCTGAAAGAGCAAAGCAGATCGCCGCAGGTTGGAGTGAAGCGATGAAATCTAATGAAGTGAAGGATTTTATTGCCGTAGGTGATGTTGATATAAAGGTAATCGGTGCCGACAATCAGATTCTTGATTCTGAAATTCCCGTAAGACAGCTTATGGAACAGATTGTTGCAAAAACGGGACTTCCACCGTTTCTTCTCGGACTTAACTGGTCAACATCGGAAAGAATGGCAAACCGCCAGACAGACCTTCTTACAAGCGAACTCTGGCACTACCGCCGTATTCTGACACCGGTTATTCTGAGAATCTGCAGAATGTATCTGAGAATGAACGGACTCGATGACAATTGTTCCGTTGTCTGGGATGAAATATCTCTGCTCGACGAAACCGAACAGGCAAAAGCTATGCTTTATAAAGCACAGGCTGCAAAACACATTGCCGAAACAGAACTTCTGAGAAAGGAAAACTGAATGGAGACAAATATAATTACAAAAAACGCATTTACGGGCAATATTCAGGCAGGTGTACCTGATGAAAATGACCTTGCCCTGATTGCCCGATTCACAAGAAATCCTCCCGAAAAGGATAACATATACACATTTTCCGTCACACTCTGCGATAACGACATTGACCGTGACAACGAAAGGTTCTCTGTAAATACCCTCAATGCCCTCTGTGATATGTTTACGGGCGTAACGGGAATATTCGATCACAGCATGAAAAGTACCGATCAGACAGCAAGAATTTACAGAACCGAAGTTTGTACCGATGACACAAAAACAACTGTTACGGGTGAAAGTTATGTTTATCTGAAAGCATGGTGTTACATGCTCAGAACAGAAAAAAACAAAACTCTTATTGATGAAATTGACGGCGGCATAAAAAAGGAAGTGAGTATCAGTTGCTCCTGCAGAACAAGAATCTGTTCCGTATGCGGCAAAGATATGAGAAGAAGCGACTGTCACCATATTCAGGGTGAAGTTTATGACGGAAAATTATGCCACGCCGTCCTCGAAGACCCCACAGATGCTTATGAATGGTCTTTTGTAGCCGTTCCCGCTCAGAGAAATGCAGGTGTTTCAAAGTCGATTAAAAAGAAAAGTGCAAAAGCTTTTACATGCACATCGGCAGACCCCGAAGAGGTCATAAAATCGGCTTTTGAAACAGGCGGTAACGTTACGCTCACAAACGACCAGATAAAGGCATTCGGAATTTATCTCAACTCTCTGAAGTCAGATGCCGATACGGGCAGAAGCACAAGAGAAAATGCAGAAAAAGAGATTATTTCACTTTCTGCATTCACACTTCCCGAAGCAGACACCGTGATGCTCAAAGGTATTCTCGGAAAACTCACGGGAGAAGAAGTGATCATGCTCCGCAAGGCGCTCGGTGACAGAGCTGACAAGCTTGCTGTGTACACCGAGGTTCTCTCTTCAGAAAAAAAGAAAAGCTTTTCAGATAATTCACAATTCAGAATATGAACAAAGAAAGGAAATCAAAAATGAATTTTTCAATCAACGGTTACGGCGAAAACACAACAACATTCAGAACAACAGGACTCGTATGCACAGGTCATACAGTAAAAATGGCAGACAATCTCATCGTTTCACCCTGTGAAACAGGCGATGAATTTATCGGCGTTGCTGTAAGTGCAAGAGACGGCTATGCAGGTGTTCAGCTTGACGGCTATGTAAAAACCGATTTCTCGGGCACAGTCCCCACAGTCGGCTGGTGCGGTCTCGTTGCAGACGGCAAAGGCGGTGTGAGTGCAGATGCAAACGGCAGAAAATATCTTGTCGTTGAAGTTGACACAAACAATAACAAAGCGGGATTTATTCTCTGATAAAAGAAAGGATGAATGACAATGTCAGATTTTAACAACATTAAACTTGAAAAAGGCATGTATGCATCTTCAAAGGGTTTTTCAACCTGCCTTGAAGAGCTTGACCCCAGCGAAAACTATAAGGGTACTCCCCTTGAAAATCTTGATGCTTTCCAGCGTCAGCTCAAGAGATTCGATATCAGAGTAAGCGGAAAGGGCTCAGACTTTGTTGATAAGTTTTTCCAGACAAGTGACTCAGCGGCACTTTTCCCCGAATATATTTCAAGAGCTGTAAGACAGGGCATGGAAGAAGCAGATGTACTTTCATCAATCGTTGCTTCAAAAACACAGATCAACGGCCTTGATTACCGTTCAATCACATCTGTGCCTTCCGAAGATGACAAAGAACTCAAGACAGTTGCTGAAGGAGCAACAATTCCTCAGACAACTATCAGAACTCAGGAAAATCTCGTGACTCTTCACAAGAGAGGCAGAATGCTTGTTTCATCATATGAAGCAATCCGTTTCCAGAGACTTGACCTTTTCACAGTCACACTCCGTCAGATCGGTCTTTATATTGCAAGAAGCCAGCTCAAGGATGCCGTGAATGTCCTTATCAACGGCGACGGTAACAACAATGCGGCTGAAATTATCAATGCAGCAAATGCAGGCGAACTTACATATTCAGACCTTATTAAATTCTGGAACAGTTTTTCACCCTATGAACTCTCAACAATGATTGTTTCAAAGGATATGACAGAAAAGCTTCTGGGACTTCCCGAATTCAGAGATGCCGCCGCAGGACTCAATTTCCACGGCACTGGAAACATGATTACTCCTCTCGGCGCATCGCTCATCAAGTCTGCAGATGTTCCTTCCGACATAATTATCGGTCTTGATAAATCCTGTGCACTTGAGCTTGTTGAAGCCGGCGGAATTGTAACCGAATACGACAAGCTTATCGACAGACAGCTTGAACGTGCAGCAATCACATGCACTGCAGGTTTCTCAAAAATCTTCCCCGATGCATCAAAGGTGCTCTCTGTCTGATGCTTGACGGTCAGACTGTTTTCATAAAGCTCTGTCAGCTCATTGAATGTTTTGAAGATGAGCAGGCACTCTATATGCCGTATTGCGAAACAGCCGCGGCTGTTATTTCGGAAAACATCAGGACGGGTGCTGATGCATCGGACATCCGTCTTGTTACGGCTGCCGCAACTCTGGCATACAACAGGTATCTTTCTGCAAAAAATGCCGCCGATTGTGAAATCGGTTCTGTACGTGCAGGTGATATAACAATAACATCAGATGTTACAAAAACGTCTGATGCGGCAGACAGAATGCTTACAGCGGCTTTTGTTGATGCGGCACCTTTGCTCAGAGATACACAATTTATGTTCGGGACGGTGTAATATAATGAAAATCAATCGTTTATTCTCCCGTTACGGAAGACCTGCATCACTTTTTGACAGCAACGGAAATCTGCTCTGTGAAAGCAAATGCCTTATTCAGCCTCTGAGATATAAAAACAAACTCTATCTTGAAGGTATTCCGACGGATATCGGTATCAATGAAGCCGGCTGTTATCTTTTCCTTGCACCACCTGAATTCGATCCGGAATCAGCAGGAAGAACAGGATACATCTCAGACGGCAGAAACAATTATCATATTGACCGTTCGGAAAAAATCTATTTCAAATCAGATGTATATTTCATCTGGGCTATTATCCGTCTGCGTATTCCCGACACATATCCGAATTATAATCATTTTGTACAGGAGTGAAAAAATGTCTTTAATAACAACTTTACCTGATAAACTCTGTGAATGGTTTACTGACATGAATGAATTTGAAGGTCATTCTTTCTGCACTCAGTTTCCTGCAAATTCAAAAGTAACACCGCTTGAAAAACCGGTAATTGTTTTCGGAACGGAAAAATTCACAGTTCTTAACAACACAACCGATGAAGCCGGTACAATTGCAACAAACAACAGACTTGTTGAACTTGATTTTACAGTCGGAATCCATGTTCCCCGTGCACTCGGCGGAATGGGTTGCAACTCATTGCTTGACAGAATTGCAGATCTTATTCTGTTCAACACGTCTCTTAAAATCACAGGTGTCACAACAGAAAAAACTGTTTACATCAGAAATACAGATTCTCTTTACCTCAAAGCAAAATTCACAACAAACGATATTCTCATAAAGGGAACAAACTACCCTACCGCGTTGCCTCTCACTTAAATAATCGTTGTGTCACTATCCGCCCTTTTGCATAACATGTAATGAGGTCTGTCCTCAAATACACAAAAGGAGCTAAAGAAAATGGATAACAACACAACTAAACCCTGCGCTTGCACAAAAGAAACATCAGCATGTGACAAAAGTGTTTTTCCTGAATGCACAACCACAACAATGGCTTATGTCCCCTTTCAGCTTGACCTGTCATATTACAGTTCTGAAAAGGCTCTTTGCAGAGGAACTCTTTTCTGCGATCTTGATAAGCCGTTCAAAGGAAGATGCGTATGCTGACTGAAAAATCAAAACTCATGAATGCTTTAAGTGCCGAGCAGTTTGCCGCATGGGAGCTTCATCTCTATCTTGATACGCACCCGTGCGACAAAACGGCACAAAGAATGCATGAAAAACATATTGCAAGAGCAAAAGAACTCAGAGAAGAGTTTGAAAAGAAATACGGGCCCCTTTCAACAAAAACAGGCGAAGGCTGCGATTGGGTAAAGGGCCCCTGGCCATGGGAGAAAGGTGAATAAACATGTGGACTTATGAGAAGAAATTACAGTATCCGGTAAAAATCAAAAATCCCAATCCCGCTTATGCAAAAATTATCATGGATCAGTATGGCGGACCTGACGGAGAACTCGGTGCGGCACTCAGATACCTTTCACAGCGTTATTCAATGCCGTCAGATGAACTTAAAGGTCTGCTTACGGACATAGGAACCGAAGAACTTGCCCATTTTGAAATGATAGGCGCAATGATTTATCAGCTCACCAGAAATCTCTCATGCGATGAAATCAAAAAACAGGGCTTTGATGCATATTTTGTAACACATACAAACGGTGTATATGCCGCCGCCGCTTCGGGTGTTCCCTGGACGGCATCATATATACAGACAAAAGGCGACGTCCTTGCCGATTTACACGAAGACCTTGCCGCAGAACAGAAAGCAAGAGTCACTTATGACAATATTCTCCGTCTGATTGATGACCCCGATATTATCGATCCCATAAAATTCCTCCGTGAAAGAGAAATTGTTCATTATCAGCGTTTCGGTGAAGGTCTCAGACTCGCTACCGATGCCCTTAACTGTAAAAATTACTATATGTATAACCCTTCATTTGATATGATGAAAAAGAATCAGTAAAATTAAGAAAACGGTTGCCGAAGATAGACGGCAACCGTTTTTGTTTTATAAACAATAATTTGTAGGGCTGTTGCCCGACAAAAATGAATAATGAGAAATGAGTAATGAGTAACGTCGGAAGTCGCAAGCGACTTATATTCCGCTTCGCTCTATAATGGGATTTAAAGGGCGTAGCCCTTTCATTCATTAATCATTAATCATTACTAATTACTCATTAAAGAATTTGTCGAGGGGACCTCGACAAATTCTGATTTATCCGACAAAAATCATACCTGAAACGGGGACATTAATTTCCTCAATATCGTTATTTATTGTACTCTGTGCAAGCACATCACCCATGCAGTTTACTGTTCTGAACGATTTATTTTTTGCATTCTTAATGATAAGTGATTTATATTTTGAGGCATTCACAATAACGGCTGAATCTGTATTCACAGCAACAACGCTGTCTGTAAAAGCTGTGATAACAGACTTATCACCGAGTGTACTGCAAGCTGAGCTGTACCAGCATTCGGGATGCTGGGCGGTAAGTCTGCCGTTAAGAAGAATATCTTTATGTTCTTTCCAGAAAGAAATGTAATATTTCAGCATTTTATAATGGTCTTCGGGCAGTTTATCAACTCTTACGGAAACCTGCGGTACACCGTAAAGAATACTTGCAAACTGAAGCGCCGCATTTTCAGCGGAATCGTTCATATTCCACATAATCATATCGGAATGAACGGCGGTTTTGCCCGATGTCAGACGCAGATTGATTATACCTACTCTGTTTTTGAGCACATCGCACGGACAGTCACCGACACGGAGCATATTGCCGTATTTTCTGATTGACGGGCCGACATATGACTGACGGAATTCGATAAGAATATCGGAATTTATCGATGTAAGAGTATTTCTGACTTCGGTCATAAGAGCATGGATTGCCTCTTCGAGTGACTGATAATCACGTCTGTCATCATGTTCAAGAGATTTGCCTTTAAGAATAAATGAATCGATAAAATCAAGTTTCAATCCGTCAAGATTCCACTCTCTGACGGCTTTTTCGTAAATGCTTACGAGGTATTCACGCACCTTTTTATAACGGGGGTCAAGACCGAAGAAATCTGTATCATTACCCGAACCCTCAAGGAACATACCTTCAAATTCCTCATATTTCTTCGTGTATTTGCCCATAAACGGAACAGAATACCACAGCATGACTTTCATTCCGATATCATGAATGTTTTTAACAAGCTCTGCCATATCTCCCATCTTTTTAGGGGCTACTTCCCAGTCGCCGCAATATGCATAGCCACGGTTATTGTCATCTGTCTGCCAGCCGTCATCGATAATAACTGTTTCAAGACCGATTGCCTTTGATGCTTTGCATTCCTTTATAATTTCATCCTTATCAAGCATCTGATGAAAGCTGTACCAGAGAGAATCCATAGGCATTTTTGCCGCATCGGGTACGTAAGCCGATTCATAACCGCATTCATTCTCCCACCACGCAGTTGTGTCATAAATGCTGTCATAATAAGGAATGTTTCTCATATCAAGACGCACAACTGCTGTATAAATATCTTTGGGTGATGTGGGTTTTGTAAAAAATTCAACTTCACATGCAAAAGTTGCATCCTCTTCACGGATACCCGTTTTTATATTTATCGGAGTATCAACATCGGAAACGGCAATGCAGAGTTTGTTTGTTCCGTCATATGAAATAAGCGACTGCACGGGCATCCATGATGCGAGTCTTGACTGCACCCTGAGCTGTCCCCATTCAAAAGCCATACCATGGATTTCGTGAATTGACGGATTCCATGTTGACTGAATATCCGTTGCATCATAATACCATTTTATTGAAAATGTTTCGGGAATTTCGGGATAAGGCAGAGTCATATTGACCGTGAGATAAAGAATATCCCCTTCCCTTTTTTCAGAAAGATTTATTACGGCATTTCTGTTGCCGCCTGATACTGTAAAATTCATAAAATAACATCCTTAAATCAGAATTTGTCGGGATGTTTCATCGTAGGGGCGCCCATCGTGTCAAGAGTAACATGGTAAACAAGAGTGTAAGGACATGGTATACACATTTAAAGCCTTGAAATATGTCTGTTAATAAGTTTACCGTCATGAACAGAGAACTCAGCAATTTTAAAATTACGATAACAGGCAATAAATGAATCCCCATGGGGGTTCGGGCGAAATTCAATGTGTTCACCAATCATTGTTTCACTCAGATATACTTGCCATTTATCAAATCTGACATAGCCCCAACTATTAACTTTAATGACATGATACTGTCCACTGTATTCATATGGTTTAATGACATCTGTATATATTCTGTTACTTGGTATGTAAACCTCTGCAGGACATTTCATATTCAGCGCTTCGTGAGGTCTGACTGTATTGTATTTTTCACGCCAGAGCTGAAACTGTTTATCAGCATCGTGTATATCCTGCATAATAGTGTGCTTCAGTAATTCGTTTTTCATCGTGCGATGAAAACGCTCAATTTTTCCTTGTGTTTGCGGATGATTGAATCTTCCGTGAATAGGCAATACATCATGATTCATCAACCATTTTTCAAAGTGTGTCAAACCTTGCCTGAAACCACCAAACTGTGTTCCGTTATCAGATAAAACGGATTCAGGCATGCCGTATTCTTCAAAAGCTGAACGAAAAACAGGGATAACAGTATTCGCAGTAGTTAATGATGGTGCAATCTTAATAGCAAATCGACTATGGTCGTCAAAGATATTTAACGGATAACAATAGTTGTTATCTGCCATTTTAAACTCGCCTTTGAAATCGGTTTGCCACATTTCATTACATCGTTCTTTTTCAAACCTGACGAATGGCTTATGCTTGATTGATTCTTCCGCAGAAATACAACCATATCTGTTAAGAATGTTGTTCACCGTTTTCGTGCAAGGAATTTCATAACCTTGTCTTTCCAAGACTTCCTTCAGTTTTCTTGAACCCCAACCGGGATTTTCAAGTCTTAAAGAAATTATGAGTAATTCAATATCTTCGGGTGTTCTGTTTGCAACATTAAATGGTTTTCGGCTTTTGTCGGAAAGCGATAATCCATCCGAATACCTTTCAACCCATTTGTATCCCGTTTTTCGTGTGATGCCGAACTCTCTGCACAATGCACTGAAGTTTATATTTTTCTCTGCTGCAAGGACAAATTCTCTTCTTAATTCTTCCACAGTTTTACTCTCCCACGGCATTTAAAACACTCCTTATCCAGCATTTTATTTGCCTTTATTTTATCATAAAACTGTATACTATGTCCTTACACTATTTGTATACTATGTT
>JAZSPR010000163.1:0-6509 GCA_045537555.1 Acutalibacteraceae bacterium
AAGAAAGGCTGCACGAAAGCATCCGACGCAGCTGCTGCTATCGGTATCGGCTTGCTGGCATTCTGTATCCCTGGCTCCGTTGCGCAAAACCGTCTCGTTGGTCTTGGCCACGGCAACCTCGGCGCAAAGCTCCTTTCCGATGAAACGGAATGCTTCTGCTTCCTTGCAGGTCACGAATCCTTTGCAGCTGCTGAAGGCGCTATCAAGATCGCTTTAAACGCTAACAAGGTAAGAACAAAGCCCTTAAGAGTTATCTTAAACGGTCTGGGTAAGGACGCAGCTCAGATCATCTCCAGAATCAACGGCTTCACATACGTTGAAACAGAGTTTGATCCCTATACAATCGTACAGGAAACACAGCCTATCTGCTTTGAAAACGCAAAGTGGGCTTACGTTGTAGGTTGTGCTATCGCTATCAAGAAGGGCTGCACAAAGGCTGCTGACGCTGCTGCCGCTATCGGTATCGGTCTTCAGGCTTTCTGTATTCCCGGCTCCGTTGCTGAAAACCGTAAGGTTGGTCTCGGTCACGGCAACCTGGGCGCAATGCTCCTCTCCGATGAAACCGACTGCTTCTGCTTCCTCGCAGGTCACGAATCCTTTGCAGCTGCTGAAGGCGCTATCAAGATTGCTCTCAACGCGAACAAGGTTCGTTCCAAGCCCCTCCGTGTTATCCTCAACGGTCTCGGCAAGGACGCTGCTATGATCATTTCGAGAATCAATGGATTCACATACGTTCAGACTGAGTTTGATCCTTACACCGAAGAGGTTAAGATCATCAAGGAGACTGCTTACTCCAACGGTGACAGAGCTAAGGTTAAGTGCTACGGTGCAGACAATGTACCCGAAGGCGTTGCTATTATGAGACACGAAAACGTTGGTGTTTCAATCACAGGTAACTCAACTAACCCCACTCGTTTCCAGCATCCCGTTGCAGGCACATACAAGAAATGGTGTGTTGAAAACGGTGTTAGCTACTTCTCAGTTGCATCAGGCGGCGGTACAGGCCGTACACTTCATCCCGATAACATGGCTGCAGGTCCCGCTTCATACGGTATGACAGATACAATGGGTCGTATGCACTCAGACGCTCAGTTCGCAGGTTCTTCATCAGTTCCCGCTCACGTTGAAATGATGGGTCTTATCGGCGCAGGTAACAACCCCATGGTTGGTATGACTGTTGCTTGTGCAGTTGCTATCGAAGAAGCAAGCAAGTAATTAAAAACCATATACAAACACTTCCCCGCCTCGAAAGCGGGGACTTTTGTTTTTTCACTCTTTTTTATATTCTTATTGACTCCATCTTAAAAATACTTTAAAATAATATTAAGGTGATATTAATGAAAAACAAAAAGAAACGACAATTAATAGATGAACATATTCATGCTTATGTATACCAATCAATGGTTTCCTCAATTATTGATGTTGTATTTCTTATTTGCATATGGACATTCTTAATTATCAAATTTCCCGAAAATACCACAGAATACAACAAAGAAATTCTTTCAATTTTTTGCCCGATTACCGTTTTTTATATAATACTGTCTTGTGTAATTAACCACAGAGTATTGATAGCTGCATTACTTGATAAAATGCAAAATAATGTTGTGACTGAAATCATTTCACCCACCGAATTAAAAGAAGATGCTCCGTTCAAATCTTATGGAATAACAAATAATATAACAATTTTTTATAACAAAGAAATGAGTGTAAAAAAATATAAACTTTTTTACAGAAATGATAAAACGCGGTTTATAAGACTGATAATGTCTGAGAAAAAACGATTTAAGACCTGTACGGAAATTATAAATAATCCAAATATTGACAAAATACAAATTACATATTATAAGCACAGCAAAATGTTGATTGCTATTTCACTGCCAAAAGATAAAGATTACACGCAAGAAGAAGAACTTTGCATTTTGAGGTTTAATAGAACGATTTAAAACTTATACCTCTTCCCCGTTTCTTTCGAGACGGGGATTTTTTTCATCACAAATCCTCACTCCAAATGCATTTTATAAAATTTTGCTTTAAAGGTTTGCGTACCGTCAAAGGTGCTGTATTCCCCATAATGGTCAAATACCAACCCACACTTTTCCATAACTCTGCCTGAAGCAGGGTTATCAACAGCATGGTCTGATACAAAGTCTTTTATACCCTGTTCTTTATATGCAAAATCAATCATTCTTTTTGTGGCTTCTGTGGTTAAACCTTTGTTCCAGTAGTCATAACGAATATTGTAACCGAATCCCCACTCGTCAGGGTTGCCTTTGTGAGGTCCTATACTACCACTGCCGATTAAAAGATTGCTTTCTTTGAGAACAACCCCCCAATGATAATTCTCGTCTTCGGGAAGTATTACATTTATCCAATGCAAAACCTCATCAATGTTTTTATAAAGATTGTACGGCATGAATTTGTTGACTCTTTCATCGCTGAGCCACACAAATGCCGCTTCGGCATCATCCGGTGTAATAGGGCGAAGAATCAATCTCTCTGTCTCAATAACAGGAGTGTTTTTTATGTATTCTGTTTGTTTTTGGTTCATTCCAGATTGCTCCTTTCTCAGCACATCAAGCGTGTGGTGCGACATACCAATCAAATCCTGTCTTTCGCAAGTTTTGAAATGATATTTCAGATACAGTTCGTAAGTTTCGTTGTCCATTTTGTCAATTACATCTTTCATATGCAAGGTGTAACCGTCTGTCGCAATAAAATGCAGTCTTTCGGCATTAAATTCTTGTGTTAATTCAAAAATCTCATCCATTGTGTAGAGCTTAAAAATACCGTGCGGAGGAAAAAAAGTTTCAAAAGTTTCGGTGTCAATAAGCCCGTCTTCAATACTTTGCTGAACCTTATTGTTTTTGAAAATTCCCGTTAAAACAGATGGGTCAACCATGCAGTATGCAACAAAAATATAACCGTTCGGTTTTGTTATTCGGATTACCTCTGACAAAGCTTTTTTCTGCTCATTAACCGTATACAGATGATACATCGGACCTAACAGAAGCGTTACATCATAACTATTATCGGGGTATTCAGACATATCAATTGCATTTCCTTGTCTGATGCTGACTTTTTCATTCGGTTGAGTTTTTGTTTTGAAAATCTCAATATTATGTTCAACAAGCTCAACTGCATCAACCTCGAAACCTTTCTGAGCAAAATAATGTGAGTATCTGCCCGTAGCCGCACCGATTTCCATAATTCGCATACCGTCATTAAGATATTTCTCAATATACTTAACGGTTGTCAGAAATTCAATTCTTCCGTGCTTGGATAAAAGACGGGAATCTTCATCTATACGGTTATAGAAATCGACAAGATGATTACCTGTTTTTACAGGTTGCTTCTTAAAAAATTTCTTTTTGATTAAATCAAATAATTTCATAAAAAATTCTCCTTTTGGATATAAATATAAAAAAATAAACGGTGTAAGTTTCTGCAGCAACTTACACCGTTATAAACATATGGAAATATAAAGTTATCTTTCCCAAAATGAATATAGAGGTATAAGCCTGCCAGTTGATGACTGATAATCATACTGTGCAAGCCAATGCATATCCATATCAAAATTAAAAACAAGATATGTATTCAAAGCAATTTACCTCTCTTTATATTTTCGTTACTATATCACATCAATTCCCGATTGTCAAGCATTAAGTAAAAATTTTCTATCAAAAAGCAAAACAATTTATATATCAATTGTATCAATTCACCAAATCACTTGAAAAAATCAGAAGAAAGTGTTAAAATTAAACAAAAGATTCTTATGGAGATGATAAAATGATTAAAAAGAAAAAACTTTCACCAACCGAAATACCTCAGGGGGCATTATCCCACGGCGAAGGCAAGTACATAACAAAGTTTGAATATGTCTGTATCATGCTTGCAAGAATCGGCGGAATGTTCGGTACTACCCTTACAGGCACTCTCGCTGCAGCATTCCTGCATGAGCTGTATTTCGGCCCTGTAGGTGTAAGCTCGGATGAAATTGCTTCTATTCTTGCCTTACAGACAACCATTACAACCATTACAGGTCTTATAGTCGGTGCTCTCGCAGGTATTATTGTTCAGAAATGGAAAAGCCGCTGGGGCAGATACCGTCAGTGGTATATTATCTGTCTCATTCCCGTTTTCACGCTCACCGTTTTCTATTTCTATGTTCCCGAGGGATGGTCAGTTCAGCAGATGATTCTTTTCCGTTACGGTATCGCCTGCTGTCAGACAGTATTCAATGCATTCAACAACATGGGACAGAATATTGTTCAGGTTATTTCTCCCAACCACAAGGAAAAGAAGCTTGTTGCCACAATATGGCAGCTGTCATACTATATCGGTTATGGCGGAGCTTATATCGCAACCTTTGTTTACGGTCTTTTCAGCGACGACAAGAACAAGATGTACATGACACTTGCTCTCGTTGCAGCAGCTGTAACAATGTTCGGCAACCTCATGTGCGGTCTTTTCTGCAAGGAAAGAATCGAGCTTCCCAAGAAAGAAAAGGTCAGGGTTTCAAAGGCACTTTTTTCACTATTCAAGTATAAGAACTACCGTGCATATCAGGGCATTCAGTGGGTAAACACTCTTGCAATGCTCGGCAAAATGTCTACATATCTTGCAGCTATCACAGTAGGCTCATCAAAGAACCTTCTTCTCACTCTTCCTACTGCCGTAGGTACTGTTGTGGGTAACATCATCACAACAAAGCTGTCAAAGAAGTATGAAGCCACAAAGCTTCTTAAATTCTGCGGTATCTATTCACCCGTTTCAGCCGGCATACTCTTTGGAATCTGTTTTGTTGAGGCAAAAATGGGAATAAGATTTTTTGAAGGCTGGAACAGTATTTTCTTCTATGTGTTCTATTTTATTTTCGGTATCGGCATAGGTATTCAGGAGCTTTCAAACTCACACTTCAATGTTGAGTATTACGATTATCTTGAGTGGCAATGCGGTGAAAGAATGGAAGCCGTTCAGGGAATTGTTCCCGGTTGGATTACAACAGGACTGAATACTGTAAAGGATATTGCAATTCCCTTCATGATTGCAAGAGTGGGTTATCTGGCATCAACAGAGGGTGACCTTGTTGCAACAATGCAGGCTCAGCCCACATACATGAACACATGTCTCTGGCTTCTTGCATTCCTTCTCTTCGGCTATACTCTTGCAAATGTCCTCAAGGCTATAATTCTCAAGACATCCTACGATATCGAGGGTGAAAAGAAAGAGCAGATGTACCGTGAGCTTGAAGTTATGAGAGCCGAGCGTCATGAAGAAAACGAATCCATCACAAACACAAAATAAAAGGGCAGGTTACCATGAAAAATAAAAAGAAAATTATAATCATTATAGTTGCAGTTATCCTTGCACTGGGTGTTATTGCAGGGGCACTTGCACTGTATTTCACAAGATATCATTCAGACGACAAAGACACGGAAGAATTATACAGACAGAATGTGGCTTCGGTAAATTATGAAAATACTATTGAAACCGCATATCCCCAGACTGACCTTTACGATATTATCAAAGAACACTTCGAGGGTGAATTACCCGAGGGTAAAACAGATAAAAAGGTTATCATCATCGGTTACGACGGCTGCCGTGCAGACATTCTTGCCGAAAGACAAGAAAACGGTGCAATCAGTTACCTTCTCAGCAAAGGCGCATCAAAAAACCTTACATACTGCGGCGGTGTCAACTACCCTGCGAAAAATACTCAGGACACATCAACAGCTCCCGGCTGGTGCTCAATCGTTACCGGCGTATGGGCTGATGTAAACGGTATCACAGGCAACGGCATAACAAAAGCCGTTGAGCCCAAAACTCTTATGACAAGCCTTGTTGAAGACGGTACAATTGACAGCGCATCTTTTATTACAAAGTGGAAAGGTCACTTCACAAATGACAACTCAACATACATTGATGAAAAAGCATATTGTGAAGAAAAAAACATAAACGTTGAATTTGAACTCCGTAAAAACAAGAAAGACATTCACACAGGTGCTATTGCTGAAATAACAAGTGCTGACTGCTCTGATTTCGTATTTATCATTTATGAAGATACAGATTCAGCAGGACATAATTTCGGCTTCACATATAACAATCCTGTATACAAGAAAGGATTCAGAACAGAGGATAATTACGGTTATGAAGTAATCAAAGCCATTGAAGCCAGAGAAACTTATAAAACTGAAGACTGGCTCATAATCGTCACATCAGACCACGGCGGTGTGGGCACAGGCCACGGCGGAGCAAGCATTCAGGAAAGAATGACATTCGTTGTAATGAACAAGGACTGGAACTGAAAGAATAAAGCGCAACCTCCTTGCAAATGCAGGGAGGTTCATTGTTTATGTAAGTTGTAAGAAAAATCAGAATTTGTCGAACTGAAGTTCGACAAAAATTCTCAATTCTCAATGCGCAATGCTCAATTGTGGAAAGGGCTTCGCCCTTTGACCCATTTATATAATTCAAGCCCGAAGGGCTTCCGAAATTGCGAATTGAGCATT
>JAZSPR010000003.1:0-5036 GCA_045537555.1 Acutalibacteraceae bacterium
TTCTCAATGCGCAATGCTCAATTGTGGAAAGGGCTTCGCCCTTTGACCCATTTATATAATTCAAGCCCGAAGGGCTTCCGAAATTGCGAATTGAGCATTTCAAATTGCGAATTTGAAAGACCCCGACAAATTATTGTTTGACATGCATACAGTTGTCTGATATAATTAAAATGAATATATTTATACATAAACAGGAGGTTGCTATGAAAACTTTACCTTTATGGCAGGATATCAATGTTTATAATGTCAATACTGAAGAACGTTCAGGTGCGGGATTTCCCGTAAACCCCGGAAACGGAGAAAAGAAGGTCCTGAATCTTAACGGCACATGGAAATTCAGATTCCTTCCTCACAGCGAATCTGTAATTGAAGGTTATCAGTATCCCGATTTCAATGTATCTGATTTTGACGACCTTACCGTACCCTCTGAATGGCAGATAAAAGGTTACGGCATCCCAAATTACACAAATATCAATTATCCCAAGCCTATTTCAACATTCAATATTCCTTATATTGATGATGAAAAGAACCCTTCGGGACTTTACATAAAGGATTTTGAACTGCCTGAAACAAAAGACAATGTATTCATTCATTTCGGCGGTATCAATTCCTGCGGTGAAGTTTATGTAAACGGTGAATTTGTCGGTTATTCTCAAGATACATTCAATGAAACAGAGTATGATATAACTAAGTTCGTTCGCAAAGGTAAGAACAGACTTGCAGTAACAGTTCATCAGTTCTGTGACGGCAGTTATCTTGAAGATCAGGATATGTGGCGTCTTTCAGGTATTTTCCGCGATGTAAACATCGTCTTCAAGCCCAAAGTATATATCCGTGACTTTTATATGAGAAGTGAAATGAAGGATAACTATACAAAGGCTGATTTTAAGATTGATGTTGACCTTGAATCAAGAGGAAAGTCATTTGACGGCGGAAAACTGAAAATTGAACTTTTTGATGCTGAAGGCAAAATTTTTGTATCAGAAGAATGCAATGTTGAAGCTCTTGATGCAAAGGAAAATGTAAAGAAATCCTTTGTTATTCCCGCTGAAAACTTTGAACTCTGGAGTCATGAGAATCCATATCTTTACAATGTAAAGGTAAGCCTTGTTTCAGATGACGCAACAGTTGACCTTCGTGAGCATAAGTTCGGCTTCAGAGAAGTAAAAATCGAAAAATACAATGAAAGCACAAAAAGAGGACCTTTCATTCTTCTCAACGGTGTACCTCTTAAAATATGCGGTGTAAACCGTCACGATTTCCACCCCGATTACGGTCATGCAGTCCCCGAAGAAATAATCAGGGAAGACCTTGAGCTTCTCAAGAGAAGCAACATTACTAATGTCAGAACATGTCATTATCCCAATTCAAGACGTTTCTATGAACTCTGTGATGAAATCGGCATCCTTGTAATGAGTGAAAATAACCTTGAAACTCACGGTCTTGCACACATCATCCCCGGAAGCAATCCTCTGTGGAGTGCTCAGTGCTGTTACAGAATGGCAAACATGGTCAATTCATTCAAGAACCATTCATGTATTCTTTTCTGGTCGCTCGGTAACGAAGCAGGTAACGGTAAATCATTTGCCGATATGAAAGAAACTGCTCTTGCAATTGACAACACAAGACCCATTCACTATGAACCTGATTCACATATCGAAGTTTCAGACATCATGAGTGAAATGTATACAGTTCAGACAGAAATGGCTGAAATCGGTGAAAACAAGACTCACATCCATTCAAGAGCATTGTGGAATGCAGGCATGGGTTACCGTCTTACTCCCGAAATGTATCGTGACAAGCCCTTTATTCTCTGTGAATACAGCCATGCAATGGGTAACAGTATGGGTAACTTTGCCGATTACTGGACAGACTTTAAGAAGTATGACAGACTTGCAGGCGGTTATATCTGGGATTTTGCAGACCAGTCTATCAGAACAAAGCTTCCCGACGGCAGAGATAAGTGGAATTACGGTGGTGACTTCGGCGACAAGCCCAACGACGGCAACTTTGCTTTCAACGGTGTTTTCAGAGCAGACCGTTCACCCAATCCTCATTATTATGAAGTTGTCAAGTGCTATCAGCAGGTTGATTTCACTTTCTCGGGCAGCAGCGTAAAACTTCTTAACAGATTTATGTTTACATCTCTTGATAAGTTCAACCTGAAACTTGTCCTTTCTGATGAAAACGGTGTTATCGCAGAAGAAACAGTTGCTCTTCCCGATACAAAACACCTTGAAACTGCTTGTGTTCAGGTGCCTTTTGACCTTACACACGATGGTGAGACATTCCTTGATGTTTATCTTGTTCTTGCAGATGACCTTATGAACCTTCCCGCAGGTCATGTTATGGCAAGAGAACAGTTCGTATTCGGCAAATATACATATAAGACAGCATCTGCTCAGGGAAGTATCAGAATGAACGAAACATTCAGCGATTATGTTGTCAAGGGCGACGGATTCGCAGTCCGTTTCTCAAAGAAGAGCGGTGAACTTTATTCATATAAGGTTGACGGCAAGGAAATGCTCAGAAAGGGTGTAAAACCTCAGTTCTACAGAGCAAATACAGACAACGAACGCATCGCTCAGGTGCCTTTTGAGTGGGTTAAGACATTCATTGGTCTTCATGCATTTGAAAGTGCAACAAAGATGCTTAAAGTCAATAAATTCAAAGTTTCGGAAAAAGACGGCTGTGCAAAAATCAGCATAAAGTGGACGACAAAGTACATTGATAATATTGTTACAGATTATGTTATCACTCCTGACGGTAAAGTAACGGTTACTCTTACATGCCGTAACATCACCCCTGTTGATATGCCCAGATACGGCATTACATTTGCCCTTAAAGAGGGAATAGACGGAATTAAATATTACGGCAAAGGCCCTCACGAGAATTACTGTGACCGTAAGACGGGTGCATTCCTTGGTGTTTACGGCTTTGAAAAGTGTGAGGACTTCATTCACGATTATCTCTTCCCGCAGGAAAATGCAAACCGAAGCGAATGCAGATGGCTCGAAGTCGGTAAAGATGTGAAGCTTCGTGTTGATGCGGTGAACAAGCCCTTTGAAGCAAGTGTGCATCCTTACACAATTGATGCTCTTGCTGTTGCTGACCATGAGTGTTATCTCGAAAGAGAAGATTATCTTACAGTCAATATTGACGGCGGTCAGCACGGTGTCGGCGGTGATGTTCCTGCTGTCGCAACACTCAAAAAACAGTATAAACTGCCGAAGATGAAAAATCTTGAATTCAGTTGTGTTCTTTCTTTTAAAAAATAATACTTGATTTTTATTTGGAAATAGTGTATTATTAAACTGTTAAAAAAATTTTTACAAAAAGGTGATTAATTTGAAAAAAACAATTTGTGCAGTTCTTGCAATCCTCTTTTTCGTAACTGTTCTCTTTGCAGGCTGCGGAGATAATTCAACTCCCGGCGGTGTAGTTGATAATTCAAATGCTGTTGATACTCCTGTCGTAAACAACCCAAATGCTCAGAGTGATATCAAAATTGAAGAAGGCGAATCAACTGTTCAGAATGAACTTGGTGCTGGTGTTGACCTCTTCATCGGCGGTAAATATTATCTCGAAGGCACAATTTACAGCGAAGGCGAAGCAATGCCCGTAGCAATGGCAACAGACGGAACCAATGTTCAGCTTACAGCAAACATCAGCGGCATTTCTTTCGGTGTTCTTGTTCTCGGTGACAAGACATATGCAGTTCTTCCCAAGGCAAATACATATACAGAACTTTCACAGATGCTTATCAATGCACTCGGTATTGAAGACAGCATCAGCATTTCTGAATTCCAGGATATCAGAGACGAAGATTCTGATAATGATGCGAACATTACACAGTCATCAGTAAGCATTAACGGTGAGCCCGGTCTTTGTACAATTTACACATACGAAGATACAATTGTAAGACTTTATTCAATCGGTGATAAACTTATCCAGGTTGAAAACTATGATCTTGACGGAACAATGACAATGCAGATTGTTGTTGATTTAATCACATCACAGATTCCTTCAAATCAGCTTACACTCAAGGGCATTGAAGAAGCATCAGTTACAAGCTTTATCAAGGCATTCATGAGCAGCATCACACCAGCATGATGAATAACGGAAGAGTTGCCGTTGTAACAGGCGGTGCTTCCGGTATAGGAGAATCCGTTGTAAGAAATTTATGTTCTGACGGTTTTTCCGTTGCAGTTATCTACAATCGCTCCGAAGCACAGGCTCAGGCTTTAGCTTCGGAGCTTTCTGCAACAGGAAGCAATATAATGGTTTTTAAAGCCGATATTTCAGATTCGGCACAGGTCAATAATGTTGTAAAAGAAATAAATGTAAAGCTCGGTACACCGTATGTTCTTGTAAATAATTCGGGAATTGCTCAGCAGAAGCTTTTTACCGATATTACGGATGAAGACTGGCACAATATGATAAATGTCAATCTTTCGGGAGCTTTTTATATGTGCAGAGCCGTTCTGCCCTTTATGATTCACGAAAAAGCAGGAAGAATTGTCAATATATCCTCTATGTGGGGTCAGGTCGGCGCTTCATGTGAAGTTCATTATTCCGCTTCAAAGGCGGGGCTTATAGGGCTTACAAAAGCTCTTGCACAAGAGGTTGCACCCTCGGGAATAACCGTCAACTGCGTCGCTCCCGGTGCAATTGATACAAAAATGATGGCTTCATTTTCAGATGAAGACAAAGACTCATTATGCGAAGAAATTCCCGTCGGCAGACTCGGAAAATCCGAAGAAATCGCATCAGCCGTTTCATTCCTCGTATCAGATAATGCATCATATGTCACGGGACAAGTGCTTGGTGTCAACGGAGGAATGGTTGTGTAAACAATAATTTATCGAGCTCTTTCAAATTCGCAATTTGAAATACTCAATTCGCAATTTCGGAAGCCCTTCGGGCTTGAATTATATAAATGGGTCAAAGGGCGAAGCCCTTTCCACAATTGAGCATTGAGCATTGAGCATTGAGAATTTTTGTCGAACTTTAGTTCGACAAATTCTGATTTATCG
>JAZSPR010000134.1:0-18078 GCA_045537555.1 Acutalibacteraceae bacterium
CCTCGGGCATCATCATTTCGTCCTTGGAGTGCAGCAGTTCACCGGTGACAGGATGCAGCACATCATTGACGGGGAAGCGGCCACGGATCCGGTTGCCGAAGGAGTCTACAACGTCACCGTTCTTGTCGTACACAGCGCCCACCCAGATACCGTCGGTGGTGCCACAGTTATGCTCACGGATAATAACATCCTGAGAAACGTCAACAAGACGACGTGTAAGGTAACCGGAGTCAGCAGTACGGAGAGCTGTATCGGCAAGACCCTTACGAGCACCACGTGATGAGATGAAGTATTCAAGAACATTAAGACCTT
The DNA here is from genome assembly GCA_045537555.1 of Acutalibacteraceae bacterium. GTDB lineage: Bacteria > Bacillota > Clostridia > Oscillospirales > Acutalibacteraceae > UBA1081. Next base: position 313 of record JAZSPR010000134.1, read on the forward strand.
CACGATAGTTAGCTCTGATGGGGATTTCGATAGTCTTACCTGCTGTATTAGCGATAAGTCCACGCATACCTGCGAGCTGACCGAGCTGGTTGGTACTGCCTCGGGCACCTGAGTCAACCATCATGAAGATGGGGTTGCTCTGTTCAAGTCCGACAGTAATTTCGTTCTGAACCTTTGCTGTACACTTTTCCCATGCGCTGATTGTGAACTTTGAACGGTCCTTATCAGATGCAAGACCTCTTCTGTGAAGGGCATTAATCTTATCAACCTGTTCCTGAGCTTCAGCAAGGTATTTTTTCTTGTTCTCGGGGATGATAGCATCGAAAACTGATACGGTGATACCGCTCTTTGTTGAGTATTTATATCCCTGAGCCTTGATTTTATCAAGCATTTCGGAAGCTTCATGGATACCCTTGACTTTAATAGCCTTATCAATGATCTTTCCGAGTTCCTTTTTCTTTACAAGGTAATCAACTTCAAGATCAAACATCTTTTCGGGATCAGTTCTGTCAACAATACCGAGATCCTGAGGAATAGGATTATTGAAAATAACACGACCGAGAGTTGTTTCAATAAGTCTTGAAACCTGTTTGCCGTCAATTTCCTTTGTTATTCTGATCTTACAGAGTGCGTGAAGGTCAAGATCGCCTTCATCATAAGCCATAACAGCTTCATTGACATCTCTGAAGACTTTGCCTTCACCTGTTGCACCGGGGATGCAGAGTGTGAGATAGTAAGAACCGAGAACCATGTCCTGTGAAGGAACAGCAACGGGCTTACCGTCTGAGGGTTTGAGAAGGTTGTTTGCAGCGAGCATGAGGAAACGTGCTTCTGCCTGAGCTTCTGCTGAAAGAGGTACGTGAACAGCCATCTGGTCACCGTCGAAGTCGGCGTTGAAAGCTGTACATGCAAGAGGATGAAGCTTGATAGCTCTGCCTTCAACAAGAACGGGCTCAAATGCCTGAATACCGAGTCTGTGAAGTGTGGGAGCTCGGTTAAGCATAACGGGATGGTCCTTGATTGCGATTTCGAGAGCATCCCATACTTCTGTGCCTGCTCTGTCAACCATCTTTCTTGCACTCTTGATATTCTTAGCTATATCCTGTTCAACAAGTCTCTTCATTACGAAGGGCTTGAAGAGTTCAAGTGCCATTTCTTTGGGAAGACCGCACTGGTAAATCTTGAGTTCGGGACCGACAACGATAACCGAACGGCCTGAATAGTCAACTCGCTTACCGAGAAGGTTCTGACGGAAACGACCCTGCTTACCTTTAAGCATATCTGAAAGAGACTTGAGAGGACGGTTGTTAGCACCTGTGACTGCTCTGCCTCTTCTGCCGTTGTCGATAAGTGCGTCAACAGCTTCCTGAAGCATTCTCTTTTCGTTTCTTACAATGATTTCGGGAGCACCGAGCTCGAGAAGCTTTGCAAGACGGTTGTTTCTGTTGATAACTCTTCTGTAAAGGTCGTTAAGGTCAGATGTTGCAAAACGTCCGCCGTCAAGCTGAACCATGGGTCTGATATCGGGAGGAATAACCGGAAGCACATCAAGAATCATCCATTCGGGACGGTTGCCTGAAATTCTGAATGATTCCGCAACTTCAAGTCTCTTGAGAATTTTTGTTCTCTTCTGACCTGTTGCATCAACAAGTTCTTCCTTGAGCTGTTCTGCGAGCTGTTCAACGTCAATCTCACTGAGAAGCTCTTTGATAGCTTCCGCACCCATTGCGGCACGGAAAGCATCATCGCCGTATTTTTCTGTTATATCGTCATATTCCTTATCGGAAATAACCTGACCTTTTGTAAGGGGTACACTTTCATCCGCAACGCTGAGAACAACGAACTTTGCAAAATAAAGAACGTTTTCGAGTTCACGGGGAGAAATATCAAGAATGAGACCCATTCTTGAAGGAATACCCTTGAAATACCAGATGTGAGATACGGGACAAGCAAGTTCAATATGTCCCATTCTCTCTCTTCTGACTTTTGACTTTGTGATTTTAACACCGCAACGTTCACAGACCTTACCCTTATAACGGATTCTCTTATAACGTCCGCAATGACATTCCCAGTCTTTCTGGGGTCCGAAGATGCGTTCGCAGTAAAGACCGTCTCTTTCGGGTTTAAGGGTTCTGTAATTTATTGTTTCGGGCTTTTTTACTTCACCGTATGACCATTCTCTGATGGTATCGGGAGAAGCAAGTCCTATCTGAATGGATTCGAAGTTCAATTCATTATAGTTGCTTTCATTAAGCACAACAGATTCCTTCTTCCTTATATATTAATGGTATAGATGCCGTTTTATCAGTAATCGTCGCCTGAAGTACCTGCAAAGAACTGACCGAGATCTGCAGTAATATCATCAAGACCGTCTTCATCATCTTCAAGCATTGCTGCACTGAAATCGTCATCGTCATCATCATCGCCGAAAAGACCGAATTCATCATGTTCTTCTTCGGGGACTTCTTCAATGCCGAAACCTTCGGCACCTTCAACGTCATTTACGATTTCACCGGCATCTGCAGGAATGAAATCTGAACCTTCATCATCGAAATCCTGCTTAAGGTCGATTTCATCATCATTTTCATCAAGAACCTTGACATCAAGACAAAGTGACTGGAGTTCCTTGATAAGAACCTTGAATGACTCGGGAATACCGGGCTTGGGAACATTCTGTCCCTTGACAATTGCTTCATATGTCTTGACACGGCCGACAACGTCGTCAGACTTGATTGTAAGGATTTCCTGAAGTGTGTATGCTGCACCGTAAGCTTCAAGTGCCCATACTTCCATTTCACCGAATCTCTGTCCGCCGAACTGTGCCTTACCGCCGAGGGGCTGCTGTGTAACCATTGAGTAGGGACCTGTTGAACGGGCATGAATCTTATCGTCAACAAGATGATGAAGCTTGAGGTAATACATGATACCTACAGTAACTCTGTTATCAAACTTCTGACCTGTTCTGCCATCGTAAAGGTCTGTCTTACCGTCTTCAGCCATACCTGCCTCTTTAAGACACTCAACGATATCTTCTTCGTGAGCACCGTCGAAAACAGGAGTCATAATCTTCCAGCCGAGCTTCTTACAAGCGTAGCCGAGAGTAACTTCAAGAACCTGACCGATGTTCATTCGGGAAGGAACACCGAGGGGGTTAAGAACGATATCAAGAGGAGTACCGTCGGGAAGGAAGGGCATATCTTCCTGAGGAAGAATTCTTGAAACAACACCCTTGTTACCGTGACGACCCGCCATCTTGTCACCGACAGAAATCTTTCTCTTCTGTGCGATGTAGCAACGTACAACCTTATTTACACCGGGGCTCATTTCATCACAGTTTTCTCTTGTGAATACTTCAACGTCAACAACGATACCGTATTCACCGTGAGGAACCTTGAGAGATGTGTCTCTTACTTCTCTTGCCTTTTCACCGAAGATTGCACGAAGAAGTCTTTCTTCACTTGTAAGCTCTGTTTCACCCTTGGGGGTTACCTTACCTACAAGAATATCGCCTGAATGAACTTCAGCACCGACACGGATGATACCGTTTTCATCAAGGTCTTTGAGAGCATCTTCACCTACATTGGGGATATCTCTTGTAATTTCTTCAGCACCGAGCTTTGTGTCACGTGCTTCGATTTCGTATTCTTCAATATGAATAGATGTATAAACATCATCACGGACAAGCTTTTCGTTAAGAAGAACAGCGTCTTCGTAGTTGTAGCCTTCCCATGTCATGAAACCGATAAGAGCATTCTTACCGAGTGAAATTTCACCGTCACATGTTGAAGGACCGTCTGCGATAACATCTTTTGTCTCAACTCTCTGACCAACCTCAACAATGGGCTTCTGGTTGATACATGTGCCCTGGTTTGAACGCATGAACTTGATGAGTTCATAAACGTCAACTGTCTTGTCGTCAGCTGTGATTTCAATTGTGTCTGCGCTGACTTTAGTAACAGTACCTGCACGCTTTGCGATAACTGCAACACCTGAGTCAACCGCAGCTTTATATTCCATACCCGTACCGACGATGGGAGAGTCTGTTCTGAGAAGGGGCACTGCCTGCTTCTGCATGTTTGAACCCATGAGTGCACGGTTTGCGTCGTCGTTTTCAAGGAAAGGAATCATAGCTGTTGCAACAGAAACAAGCATCTTGGGTGAAACATCCATATAGTCTGCTTCTGCAGCGGGGATTTCACGGAATTCATCACGGAAACGGACAGTTACTTTGTCATTGATAAAATGACCGTCTGCATCGAGAGGCTCGTTGGCCTGAGCTACCATGAATTCATCTTCCACATCAGCTGTCATATATTCAACTTCTTCAAGAACTCTGCCTGTTACCTTGTCTATGCGGCGGAAGGGAGCCTCAACGAAGCCGTATTTGTTGATTCTTGCGAATGTAGCAAGTGAAGTAATAAGTCCGATATTGGGACCTTCGGGAGTCTCAATGGGACACATACGTCCGTAGTGTGAATAATGTACGTCTCGCACTTCGAAACCTGCACGGTCACGTGAAAGACCACCGGGACCAAGGGCTGAAAGACGTCTCTTGTGTGTAAGTTCTGCAAGAGGATTGTTCTGGTCCATAAACTGTGAAAGGGGGGATGAACCGAAGAATTCCTTGATTGCAGCAACAACGGGTCTGATGTTAATGAGTGCCTGAGGAGTGATCTTGTCACTTTCCTGAGTCTGAAGTGACATTCTTTCCTTTACAACTCTTTCCATTCTTGTGAAACCGATTCTTACCTGATTCTGGAGAAGTTCACCTACTGAACGGATTCTTCTGTTACCGAGGTGGTCGATATCATCAAGAGTACCGATATCGTTACCGAGACAGTTAAGGTAGTTGATTGATGCAAGGATATCATCAAGAACAATATGCTTCGGGATAAGAAGGTTACAGTTCTTTTCAAGTGCTTCCATAACAGATGCCTTATCGTCACCGCATGTTTCAAGAACACTCATAAGACCCTTGTAACTTACTTTTTCATTAATACCGATTTCTTCAAGCTCTTCAGCTGTAATGCCTTCGGGAAGGTAAGGAAGAATATCAACCATACCTGTTGCAATAATTTTTACAACCTTGTCTGCATCAGTCTTTACGAAAGCAGTGTCAACACCTGCCTGCTCAATTTCAAATGCCTTTGCCTTTGAAATCTTTTCGCCTGCATCTGCAAGGATTTCACCTGTTGAGGGGTCTGCAATTGCTTCGGCAAGAACCTGATGCTTAAGTCTGTCTGCAATACCGAGTTTCTTATTATATTTGTATCTGCCCACTCTTGAAATATCATAACGGTGTTCATCAAAGAACAGACCTTCAAGATAGGACTTTGCAGTATCAAGTGTGGGGGGTTCACCGGGACGAAGCTTCTTATACACTTCAAGGAGCGCCTCAGCGGTATTCTGAGTGTTATCCTTTTCAAATGTAGCCTTGATTCTGTCGTCATAACCGAAGAACTCATCAATCTGACTGTTTGTGCTGAGTATGTTGTCTTCAAGGAAGCTACCCATAGCTCTTACAAAAGTAGTGATACAGATTTTTCTTGTCTTATCTATTCTTACATAGAAAACGTCGTTCTGATCAGTTTCGTATTCAAGCCATGCACCTCTGTTGGGAATAACAGTTGTTGCAAAAAGCTTTTTACCGGTCTTGTCTCTTGACATATCAAAATATACGCCGGGAGAACGAACAAGCTGTGAAATAATAACACGTTCCGCACCGTTGATAACAAAAGTGCCGCTTTCTGTCATCTGGGGGAAATCACCCATATAGACTTCATTCTCTTTGACTTCACCGGTTTCCTTGTTGATAAGTCTTGCCGTTACTCTGAGAGGAGCTGCAAATGTAGCATCGCGCTCTTTACATTCCTTCACCGTATACTTGGGCTTGTCGTCCATTCTGTAATCGACAAAAACAAGTGACAGATTACCCGAATAATCTGTAATTTCATCGATATCCCTGAATACCTCTCTCAAGCCTTTGTCAAGGAACCACTGATAAGAGTCCTTCTGAACCTCAATAAGGTTGGGCATTTCCATAACCTCATTGATTTTGGAGAAACTCATTCTCTCTCTGCTTCCCTGCTTTACGGGTTTCACGTTGACCATGAATCATCACTCCGTTCTTTTATTTATCCCGATTTATAGGAGATCCTGCTTATAAAAAATCCCGAAAATCAAGTTGATTTTTTTGGATTTTGTGCTATAATTATTTAAAGACTTTTTCGTCAATCGTATAGCTATCCATTATAATACAGTCTAGTATTTTACACGATGTCAATCAACTTGTCAATAGGAAAATAAAAAATTTTTTTATTTTATCATAATTAATTGCATTTTTTCTGTTTTTTTACAACAGGAAAAAATAAATTTTTTATAAAAAAGTGTTGAAGTATGAAAACGAATGTAGTATAATCATTTTTAATATAAAAAATCAAGTGAGAGGAGTTCTGAAACTATGTTTGACAACAGAGTGCTTGCCGACACAACGGCAAAGTTTGCAAAAGAAGGTCTCACCTTCGACGATGTATTACTTATTCCCGCTGAAAGCAATGTTCTTCCCGCAGACATTGACCTTCATACTAAACTTACATCTAAGATAACACTCAACACCCCCATTATGACAGCTGCAATGGATACAGTTACCGAATCCAGAATGGCTATTGCAATTGCCCGTGAAGGCGGTATCGGTGTTATTCATAAAAATATGTCTATTGAACAGCAGAAAGAAGAAATAGACAAAGTTAAAAGAAGTGAAAACGGTGTTATCAAAAATCCGTTCTTCCTTCATCCCGACAATTATGTATACGAAGCAAATGAGCTTATGCATAATTACCGCATCTCAGGTGTGCCCATCTGTGACAATGAAGGCAAGCTCATCGGTATTCTCACAAACCGTGACCTTCGTTTCATGACAGATTTCAGTGTACCCATCAGCGAAGTTATGACAAGAGACAATCTTGTTACTTCACACATCGGCACAACTCTTGCAGAAGCAAAGACAATTCTTATGAAACATAAGATTGAAAAGCTTCCCCTTGTTGATGACAACGGTTTCCTCAAAGGACTTATCACTATCAAAGATATAGAAAAAGCAGTTCAGTATCCCAACTCAGCACGTGACGAAATGGGCAGACTTCTCTGTGCAGCCGCAATCGGTGTTACAGGCGACGTTCTTGAAAGAGCAGCAGCACTTGTTGAAGCAAATGTTGACGTTCTTGTTCTCGACTCAGCTCACGGTCACTCACAGGGTATCATGAAAGCTGTTTCAAAAGTTAAGGCAGCATTCCCTGATATTTCACTTATTGCAGGTAATGTTGCAACTGCAGAAGCTACAAAGGCTCTTATTGATGCAGGTGCAGACGCAGTCAAGGTCGGTATCGGCCCCGGTTCTATCTGTACAACACGAGTTGTTGCAGGTATCGGTGTTCCTCAGGTTACAGCAGTTTATGATGCAGCATGTGAAGCTGCAAAGCACGGTGTACCCGTAATCGCAGACGGCGGTATCAAATACTCAGGCGAAATCGTCAAGGCTCTTGCAGCAGGTGCAAACGTTGTTATGCTCGGTTCACTCGTTGCAGGCTGTGAAGAAGCTCCCGGCGAAACAGAAATCTATCAGGGCAGACAGTTCAAGACATACAGAGGTATGGGTTCAATTGCCGCAATGAACTGCGGAAGCCGTGACAGATACTTCCAGCAGAACAACAAGAAGCTTGTTCCCGAAGGTGTTGAAGGCCGTGTTCCTTACAAGGGACCTCTTTCAGATACAGTTTACCAGCTTCTCGGCGGTGTCAAGTCAGGTATGGGTTACTGCGGTGCTCCTGATATTGAAACACTCCAGAACACAGCTAAGTTCATCAAGATTACAAGCGCAAGCCTTGTGGAAAGCCATCCTCACGATGTTTACATCACAAAGGAAGCTCCAAACTACTCGGCAAAATAAGAAAAAATATTACAATTTATCAACCCCCTGCCCCCAATCTTGGGGGATTAAGGTGTTTCTTGATATAAGCAAATTGCTCACGATGCGAGCAACTTCCTATATATAAAAATGAGGTGTAAAAATGGCTAAAAAAACAGCATCACCTGAAACAGCATACGGAACAAAACTCAGATTCACGAGACTGAAAAGCAATCACCCGGTTAAAAGCCGTTATATGGCTTGTGCACTCGCCATGATTTTTGGCATTGTGGGAGCTAATCAGTTTTATCTGAGAAACTTTGTAAGAGGGCTTCTCAAAATCCTGTTTACTGTTGTGTTTGTTGTTCTTGATGTTTTGTTCAGCCCGCCGTTTATTCTCATTCCCGTTATACTTTCTGTTTTCACAGGTTTCATGTACCTTTTACAGAATGATGAAACTTTTGCAAAAAACAATCATGTCAGAGTAATATAAAAAAACTCAAAATATACAAAACTGAGGCATCTGTCGTTTGCAGGTGCCTCAATTTATTTTAAAACATGGCATAAGCTACAAAAACAAAACTTATTTTATAACACTTTCCCCAAAAATAAGGAACTTATGCTTTTCACTATTGCCAAATTGGTAATATTATGCTATGATTAATTACATAATAAAAAAAGGAGCGGATTTTTCATGAAAACAATCCACAATACCAAAAGATTTACTGCGGTATTATTAAGCATCCTCGTCCTCTTATCTTCATTTGCGCCTTGCGTAAGTGCAGAAGGTTCATGGATTGACGAAAGCAAACTTTATACCGACAGACAGATCACATCAACAAACACATATAAGCTTGTTGGCGGACTTACAGAAAGACACGTTGTTTTCAACAATGCAAAAAAGAACAACCAGATTAAAGGTTATGTTATGGAAGTTGATATCAACGATCCCGACATTTCTGTTATTGCAGGCTACAATGACGGTACAACAGATGAATGGAAGATGTCAACTGTCAAATCACAGACTCAGCACGTTGAAGCAAAGGGCATCAATGTTGTCGGCGCTGTAAACGGCGGCGGTTTCAACACATCAACAGGCGAACCTGCAGGCGTATTCGTGATGAACGGTTCAGTTGTTCACACAGGCGGATATCAGCCCTTCTTTGCAATCCTCAAAGACGGCACTCCTGTTGTAAGATCAGCAGGTGAAAGAACAGATGACGTAAAAGAAGCTGTAGCAGGCATGGCAATTCTTGTTGTAAACGGCAACATTGTTGACCACACTGCAGATACAGCTCTTCATCCCAGAACAGCTGTAGGTATCAAAGCTGACGGTTCACTCGTTTTCTTTGTAGCAGACGGCAGACAGCAGCCCGCATCAGTCGGCATGACATATACTGACCTTGCACACACAATGCTTGCACTCGGCAGTGTTAACGCTATGGCTCTTGACGGTGGCGGATCATCAATCATGCTCACTCAGAGAGAAGGCACAGATGATCTCGGCGTAAGAAATGTTCCCAGTTACGCAGGTATCGAAAGACCTGTTGCAACATCTCTTATGATCTGCACAGAAGCAAAGCCCACAAATGAATATGACCACGTAGCATTCTCAATTGATAAGATTTTTGTAGCTCCCTTAACACCCGCATCATTCAGCGTAATCGGTGTTGACAAATACGGCTACAAAGCAGGTATGCCCGAAGACGGATATCTTGAACTCGCAGACAAGTCATTCGGAAGCATCACAGGTTCAACATTCATGTCAAGCATAAAAACAGGCAAGACAACAATCAATTACATTATTGACGGTGAAGTTGCAGCTTCTATTCCTGTAGAAGTTTCAAATGAAGCTGATAACCTTATCACAGCAGCACTCAAGAGAATTCTGCAGGCATTTGCAAATATCTTCAACCTCATGCAGACATTCTTTGAAAAGATTAATGAAAGAATCTGATAATCAGACTATTTACGGAGCTGTGTTCAACAGCTCCGTTTTTATATTGATTTTTTATACATAATCATGTTATTATTTTGTCGAAGATTATTTATATATAAAAGGAAAGACACAAAATGAAATATCCCGCAAATTTCATATGGGCATCGGGTGAAATGACGACTCTTGACAGTCATATCCCCGCCCCTCTTTTCAGAAAGACTTTCATATCAGACATCAAAACCTCAGCACATATCGTAATCACAGCCTGCGGTTTTTATGAGCTTTATGTAAACGGAAAAAATTACACAAAAGGTGCTCTCGCTTCATACATAAGTAATCCCGAGCATTACATTTATTATGATGAATATGATATCCCGATAAACAAAGGAAAAAATGCTGTGGGAGTTATTCTGGGCAACGGTTTTCAGAACAATCCCGGCGGATATATCTGGGATTTTGACAAATCGTCATTCAGAAGTGCCCCGAAGTTTGCATTATCTGCAGAATGGGAAGCAAGTGACGGAAAAAAAGTTCATTTTGAAAGTGACGAAAACTTTTTGACAGCCCCCTCACCCATAATTTTTGACGATTACCGTTTCGGCGAGCATTACGATGCAAGGCTTGAAAAAGACGGCTGGGCTGAGCCTGACTTCAATGACTCAGACTGGAAGAACGCACAAAAAGCACCGAAAAATAACGGCGAACCGAAAATATGCGAAGCTGAGCCGATTGTTGTAACAAATGAGCGAAAACCCGTTTCAATCACAAAAGAGGGAGACGGTTTCCGTTTCGATTTCGGCGTAAACTGTGCAGGTGTATGCAGGCTTTGTGTAAACGGCACCGAAGGTCAGCAGATTGAAATGATTCACGTTGAAAGGCTTGATGATGATAAGATTTCTTACGAAGGCTTATGGTTTTTCAGAAATGAAGAGCAATGGAATCATGACATTCCTCTCATTCACAAAGACATTTACATCTGCAAAGGTAAAGAAAAAGAAATTTATACACCCCGATTTACTTACCACGGATTCAGATATGTTCTTGTAAGGGGAATCACCGAAGAGCAGGCAACAAAAGACCTTCTGACATTTGTTGTTATGAATTCCGATATAAAAGAGCGCGGCGGATTCTCCTGCTCGGATAAAACTGCAAACACTCTGCAGGAAATGACAAAAAGAAGTGACCTTTCAAACTTTTATTACTTCCCTACGGACTGTCCTCAGCGTGAAAAGAACGGCTGGACAGCAGACGCCGCATTATCTGCAGAACAGATGCTACTGAACTTTTCCGTTGAAACAAGCTATCGTGAATGGCTCAGAAACATCTGCAAAGCTCAGGATAAAAACGGAATGATTCCCGGAATTGTGCCCACATGCACATGGGGTTACGGCAGAGGTTTCGGACCTTCGTGGGACTGTGTTCTTGCATGGCTTCCCTATTATGTTTATATTTACAGGGGAACAACCGATATGATTCACGAAAGCCGTGAAGCTCTTATTCGTTATCTCGATTTCCTTGAATCAGATATAAATGAAGACGGTCTTCTCTGCAGAGGGCTCGGTGACTGGTGTCACGTGGGCAGAAAAGCGGATGACTATATTGCTCCGCTTGAATTCACATCAACAGTTTCAGGTATGGATATAGCAGAAAAAACTGAATTCATATTCAACGAAACAGGAATGAAAGAAGAAGCTGAAAAAGCACACGCTCTCTCTGTAAAACTCAGAAAAGCACTCAGAGAAAAGCATATTGATACAGAAACAATGACCGCATCGGGTAACTGTCAGACTTCTCAGGCACTTGCAATTTATCATAATCTTTTCACGGACGATGAAAAACCTGAAGCCGTAAAGAAGCTTATTGAACTTATAAATGAAAAGAACGGTCATATGGATGTAGGCGTTCTCGGTGCAAGGGTATTGTTCCATGTTCTCGCAAACGAAGGCTACGCCGACCTTGCTTTCAACATGATTGTAAGGGATGACTATCCGTCATACGGCAACTGGATAAAACAGGGTGCAACTTCACTCTGGGAACAGTTTGATTCAGACCTTTCAAAGGTTTCTTCAATGAATCACCATTTCTGGGGTGACATCAGCAGTTGGTTTATTCAGTATATCGCAGGAATCAGGCTCAATCCTGAAAGAAACAATGTTAACGAAGTAAACATCGAGCCTCTCTTCATTTCAGAACTTGACTTTGCAGACGGTTATCATATTGCGCCTGCGGGAAAAATCAGCACTCATTGGGAGCGAAAGAGTGAAGAAATTAAACTCACAATTGAAGCTCCCGATTGCATGAAAGGTATTATAAAACTGCCTGAAAATTACATTTTTGATGATAACAAGTCGGAAAAAGAGCTTAAAACAGGTTCTTATATAATAAAGTATATAAAATAAGAATTAATTAATTTTATATATTAATGTTTTATTCTTAAAAAGAACAAATTCTGTTAACAATTTAATTCTATACTTTAATCAAACAATCACACGGAGGTTTTAAAATGAAAAAAATAATTTCTGTTATTCTTGCAGTTCTTATGCTCTGCTCAACAGGCGTAATCTCAGTTTTTGCAACAGATGCAGAACTTCCCCTTTCAGCAGGTCTTGAAACATTACAGGCAGCTTTTGAGAAGGGAAAAGGTCCCGAAATCAACGGTTACACAATTGACTACCGTTATTTTTCACCTGTAAAGGCTGACGACACAACAAAATATCCTCTTGTAATCTGGCTTCACGGTATGGGCGACGGCTCAACAGAAGGCAAGCAGATTGAAAAAAGCAACGTTGCTTTCTGGGCATCAGACGAATATCAGGCAAGATTCAGAGACACAAACGGTGCATTCATTCTTGCAGCACGTTCACCCGAAGAAAAACTTGTTTTTTGGGATGACACAGTAATCTATCCTTTAAGAGCTGCAATTGACGATTTCATTTCAAAAAATGCAGACAATGTTGACACAACCAAAATCTACATCGGCGGTTACTCAATGGGCGGTAAGATGACACTCAAGATGTCTGTTGCTTATCCCGAAATGTTTGCAGCGGCATTCCCCATCTGCCCCGCATGGTCACCTTCAGAAGAACAGGCATCTCTTATTGCTGACATTCCCGTATGGCTCACATCAGGCAAAGGTGATCCCCTTGTAAACTATCAGACATCAGTAACACCCACATGGGAAAAGATTGTTAAAAACAGCAACGTTGCATCTGACTGCCGTTTTTCAACTCTCAACAAGGTAAAATATGCTGACGGCACAAATACATCAAGTGCTCATCATGCATGGTTTGCAGTAAACAACGATATGTTCTCAGCAGAAAACGGTGACTATCCTGAAATGTCAACAGTAAACGGTCTCGGCGAAGCTGTTGTCCTCACATATCCCGAAGGTATGATTTCCTGGCTTTCACAGTTCAGTTCAGACTTTGACGGCACACCTGCAACAGACTCAGGAAACATCCCCGTAACAGAAAAAACACATAACCTCTTCTCAATTGACACAATCGTTGAGTTCTTCAGGACAATTATCAATCTTTTCAAAAAGATTATGGACACATTATTCGGTTTTTTAAAATAATCAGAGCATAAAAATTGGGGCTGTAAAAAAACTTTTGTTTTTTTACAGCCCCTTTTTAGGGGATAGGAAAAAATGCGCAGAATGAACAAACTGAGCCCAAACAACGCATCTGCGTTGTTTGGGGTTACCCGAAGGCGTACAAAGGTACGCCGAGTGGCGAAGTTTGTTTATAGCATAAAACAATAAATTATATTAGTTTTATCAATTATGATTGTTTTTTCAGGTTTTTTAGTGCTATCAGCATAATGAAAACCCTTATTTTGCGTGTTTTATGCGGTCTGCACTTTTTTTACATCCCCTTTCGTTATATCAATCTTTAAGTTTCTTTCCGTCACAGAAAGCTTTTCCGACGGCTTTCCCGAGAGTCAGATAATTATGATTCACGGGGTCGTAAGTTATAGGGCTGAATTTTGAAAGGTCAATCTTGCCGTCCGTGAGTATTCTTTCATCTGCACTCACATTCACAATTTCACCCACAAGTCTGCATGATTCTTCATCATAGCTTTTGAGCTTGCATTCAAGTGCCATGGGAAGTTCCTCAAAAAGGGGAGCATTCACAACTTCGCTTTTTACTGCAGTCCAGCCGGCTTTTCTGATTTTATCAGGCTCATTGTTACCTGAAACAAGTCCGACATAGTCTGCTGAAACGAGATTGTTTACATCTGCAATACTTACCGTAAAAGCACCCGATTCCATAACATTCTTTGCTGTTTTGTGGTCATCGCTTACGCAGATTGATATTTCATTTTCTTCACTTATTCCGCCCCATGCGGCATTCATCGCATCGGGGATACCGTTTTCATCATATGTGCCGATAATGAGCACGGGCATAGGATAAAGCATCGGCTTTGAACCGAAATTTTTTCTCATAACAAACTCTCCTCATTTCCAATAATCAACATCGTCAGGCAAGTCAATATTCTTTGCTCTGAATACGGGGTCAACCCCCTCTTTACGCTGTTTTGTGTAGTCATTGATTGCCCTTACGGCATACTTACTCAGAATAAGAATAACGGGAATATTTATAAGTGTCATAGCACCCATTGTAATGTCTGCAATATTCCAGAGCATATCGGCACTTAAGCCTGCCCCGACAAAGATAAGAACAGCAGCAATGATGTGATAAGCATGCTGAATTCTCTTTGAAGGTACTTTCTTAAAAATATGTGTAACAGCCTGATCAACATAATAAAGATTGCCCAGAAGTGTTGTAAACGCAAAAAGAATCATCGCAACGGTAATAAAGATGGGACCGAAACCGCCGAGAGTTTTTGCAAGTGCCGCCTGAACATAAGGAGCACCTGACATTTCAGCCGTAGGTTCAACACCGGAACACATACACAAGAATGCAGTAGCGGAACAGACAAGAATCGTGTCAATAAAAACTGAAAGCACCTGAACAAGTCCCTGCTTTACGGGATGTTTAACATCTGCAGAAGCCGAAGCATTGGGAGCAGAGCCGACACCGGCTTCGTTTGAGAAAAGACCTCTCTTGATGCCGTACATAACACATGAACCGCTGAAACCACCGAAAATTGCTTCAAAATCGAATGCACCCCTGAAAATTTCAGAAAAAACTGAGGGCAGATTTTTCACATTAAGAGCTATGATAACAATTGACACACCGATATATGCAACACCCATAACAGGAACGAGAACACTTGTAACTTTAACAACTCTCTTACCGCCGCCGAGAAGACAGTAACCGACAAGCACGGCAATAACAAATCCGATAATCCACGGAGTTGTCTTTGCATCATAGAATGAATAACCCGAGAATGTTGACTGCAGATTGTATGAAGCAAGCATATTAAAGCCTACACCGTATGTGACAATAAGGAATACAGAAAAAATAACCGAAAGTACACGTGATTTAAGTCCCTGCTCGATGTAATATGCGGGACCGCCATAGCAACCGTCGGGACCTTTTTTCTTGTAAATCTGCGCAAGTGTACTTTCGATAAGTGCTGATGCACCGCCTATGAATGCAATTACCCACATCCAGAAAACAGAACCGAAACCGCCGAGACAAAGGGCTGTTGAAACACCTATGATATTACCTGTGCCTACTCGTGATGCCGTTGAAACCATAAGCGCCTGAAAAGACGAAACGCCTTTTCCGTCAGCAGGTTTCTCAGTTACGGCTTTAATCTGCTCTTTAAAAAGCCTGAACTGTGCAAATTTTGTGCGGAAAGTGAAAAATAATCCGCCTGCAACAAGCAGAATAATGAGAATATAACTGTATAAAACATTGTTAACCGAAGATACTATCTGTTCAAACATATTATTTTCCTTTCAAATTTGCTAAGCGACATTATACTATAAAATCAATCTTAAATCAACATAATAATGAATATATTTTTCTTGCTTTTTTCTTTTTTATCAATTATAATAAAACATGGTGATTATATGGACAACAGAGAATGGTTCAGAAATGCCGGTTACGGCATGATGGCTCATTGGGGACTTTATTCACTCCTTGCGGGGGAATATAAAAACCGCAGAGTGAATGATTATGCCGAATGGATTCAGAGTTTTATGGCAATCCCTAATGTTGAATACGAAAACCTTGCAAAAATCTTTAATCCGGTATATTTCAATGCCGACGAATGGATTTCCCTTGCCAAACGGTGCGGGATGCAGTATTTTGTCATCACCTCCAAGCATCACGAAGGCTTTGCCCTGTTCGATTCCGAGGTGGACAGCTTTAACGTGAAGAAAGCCACTCCCTTCGGCCGGGACATCATTGCCGAACTGGCGGAAGCATGTTACAAATACGGCATCAAACTGGGGCTGTACTATTCCCAGGAACTGGACTGGCATCATCCCCACGGCGGCGGTTACGACAAAACCACAGGCTGTGCAGGCAAGGGCTGGTACAACATCTGGGACTATCCGGGCGTGGAAGGGAAGGACTTCACCATTTGCTTTGAAGAAAAAATCAAGCCGCAGGTAAAAGAGATTTTAACGGGCTACGGTGACCTGTGCCTGATATGGTTTGATGTTCCGCACACAATAACCCCCGAACAGAGCCTTGAGCTCAATGCTCTTGTAAAGCAGTATCAGCCCGACTGCCTTATAAATTCAAGAATAGGCAACGGCGCTTACGATTACGTTTCTCTCGGTGATAACGAATATCCCGACGAGTTCAAGCCGACAGAGAATACAGACCCCAACAGCCTTGACGGCTTCAAATATTCTCCTTACGGTCTTTACGAAACGGCAGGCACTCTCAACAGCTCGTGGGGCTTTAAGTACTACGACCAGAGCTGGATAAGCCCTGAAGAAATTGCAAGCAGAAGAAAAAAGCTTAATTCGTTGGGCGTCAACTATCTGCTCAACATAGGCCCGGACGGGCTTGGCAGAATACCCTCGTTCTCGGTTGAAACGCTGAAAAAAGCAACAGAATTAATGTAACAAATAAAGATTAAAGGTGAAGTATGCTGTGTGTACGCTTCACCTTTTGCTTTTATTTGAATGTTACAAGTTCGTTCAAATCTTTGCGCTTCTTTTCACGCAGCTTGTCGTTTTCGCTTGCGTAGCCGAGGGCTATTACAAGCCTTACCGGGTCATTGAGCGAACAGATTTTGCGCAGCTCCTTATCGTCAAACCAGCCTAAAATGCAGGTTGAAAGCCCCTGTGCGGCGGCTTCTGCCGTAATGTAGGCGGACACGATTCCAATGTCAATCGAGCGGTAGTCGTTGTGCTTTACCTTTGAGCCGACTGCGGCTGTTGAGTTGTACGGCTTTTCGGATATGACTATCATAACGGGCACATCTGCGGTGAATTTGTTCATTCCCATTCCCTGCGTTGCCTTTGCAACAGCCTTGGCTGTTTCGCCCGTGCATACCGTCAGGTGGTAGGGCTGTGCATTGCAGGCAGATGGTGCAAGCCGTGCCGAATTGATAACTGCATCAAGCTTTTCTTTTTCAACCTGCCTTGCTGCATCATAGCTTCTGCAGGACTGTCTGTTGTTTGCAATTTCGGTAAAATTCATATCAGCAACTCCTTTGTTTCTTCTCGGGAAATATTATACCTTCATTTTTTGGAAAATTCAACAGATGTTTTGTTTTTTATAAAATGTATGTTATAATATTGAAAAAATAACAGGCGGTGCAAAAAATGAAAAAGTATTTATTAAAGGTTTTATCTTCAGTATTATGTATTGTTCTGGTTTTTGCCGTTGTCTGCATTGGCGTTTCGGCTGACAGCGACAGAGGATACATAGTCGTAACCGATACCGTTGCGGCAAACACGGGTACGGATGTTTCCGAGGCAATCCAGTCTATAATCGACTCCAATCCCAAAAGTCGGATCGTAGCCATGTCGTTCTGTGAGCCAAGGAGT
>JAZSPR010000051.1:0-5816 GCA_045537555.1 Acutalibacteraceae bacterium
TTCACATTGCTTTTTAATAAGAACTGCATATATTTATGTGCAATAAACAAAGCTTCGCCGTGTGCATCGTCAATCGTGCGGTCAACCATGCTTAAGTCGGAGGCCAAGCGGTCTTAGGAAGACAACTCTGCCTTTCAACTCCTTGGCTCACAGAACGACATGGCTACGATCCGACTTTTCTCATTGCTTTTTAATAAGAACTGCATATATTTATGTGCAATAAACAAAGCTTCGCCGTGTGCATCGTCAATCGTGCGGTCAACCATGCTTCCGCTACCGAGATATGGTGCCATCCAATGATAATATGTAAGTGCTTTAAATGCACGGACAGGATCAGCTTTCAGCAATTCGCCGCTGATCTTTTTTTCGGTAAGCCATTCCTTGAAATCAACCCAGGAATCCTTGAAGCCTTTCCATTTTCTGTAGCGGGCAAGTTCGTAACCGTTATAAAAACGTTTTCTGCTGCCAAAGTTTTTCTTTTCAGCCATTCTGCTGTCCCCCTTCTTCTGTTTTCTTGATTTCGAGTGCTTCTACGAATGCCTGGAAACGGGTGCGCAACTGTCCTGTTGATGTATTGATGTATTCCTTTTCAATACCCATACACGGCAAATCATAGTCGCATTCCATGACGTGCTGACAATACATACGCTCATATTCCCAATACTCACAGAATTTCATCTGCTGAACAATAAGTCCGTCTGCGTTGTAATCCTCCGCAAGTTTTTTGAGATACTGCTTTCTGCCGTGAACCTTTTCAGGATTCATAAATCTCGGGCACTCATTAGTTTCAATATAGTGTCTTGCAATAGCATAAAGTGCTGTTTCGCCGTCATGTATTTCGATTTCTTCTCTTCCCGGAAGCGAGCCGAAACAATATCTGTCTGCAACAACAAAAGCTCCTGAATCCTCAATAAGTTTTGTAAAATCGGGATCATCATTCTCACCGCCCGCAAGAACAACTCTTACACGGTACCATGGCTTATCATCAGCAACTCTGGTTTTCAGTTCTTCAAGTGTTTCCACAAGATACGGCATAATCAGATCATGCGGACAACACTCGCTGACAAGCTCAATAAGATGAAACTCATAGCCCGTAAGAGGCGGATTTTCGAGCTTACGGTAATTTCCTATTTCAGTAACTACACGGCAAAGCTCATTATGTTTTTCTATGGCCTTACGCAAAGCCTCATCCGAAACATCAATCTCATAAACTTCATTCAAGCGGTCCAGAATGTGTTTTTTGAGTTGCTTTTCATAATGCTTTATTGCATAATCCTTTGTTACAAAAGGCGCGTCAAGGTGAGATACAAAAAACTTTTCGTTCTGCTCTTTAACGAGGTCAAGCATCTCGAAATGCTCATGTGAACGATGCATCATTCCGCAGGTTTCTGCACTCAGCAGTGCAGAAAAGAAATTATAGCCTCCCTCAATGGCCAATTCAAGAATGCTACGGGAATACATACAGGTTTTTTCCGACATATAATATGTAGCAATAGCAGTATCGGCTACCCCCGGTGCTCTCAGACGCACGGAAAAACAACCGTCAAGATTCATAAGAACCTCAGGTATGTAATAGCATGAATAACCGAGTGCCAATTTTCCGTCATCAAGAGCCTTATCTACCAATTCATTTTTTACTTCTTCGAGAAGATTTTCAAAAAACACACGATATTTAAGATCTCTCATGTTTAATATCCACCTTTCTTTCGTGCAAACTCAGCTGCTCCCAAGGCTCCCATAAGCTGCGGGTCAACGGCTAATTCAATCACTTTGGTTTTTAATACTTTTTCTATCGCTTTCTTCAGGCCTTCATTTTTTGCACAACCGCCTGTGAGAGTAATGTTATTTATCGCACCCGCTTTTTTAGCCATAATAAAGCAACGCTTGGCAACAGCCATCTGAATACCTGCCGCAATTTCCTCAGGTGCTTTTCCCTCTCCGACAAGAGCAATAACCTCTGATTCTGCAAACACGGTACATTGAGCGGTAACGGGAATTGCATTTTTAGCCTTAAGCGAAAGAACGGAAAATTCTTCAAGGCTCATTTCAAAGGAATGTGCCATTGCTTCGTAAAAACGGCCTGTACCTGCGGCACATTTATCATTCATAGCAAAGTTTTTTACAGTGCCGTCCGAAGCAACTGCTATGCCCTTGACATCCTGTCCGCCAATATCAATAATGGCCTTTACCTCGGGATTTGTAACGTGTACACCCATTGCATGACAGGAAATTTCAGATACATTTTCGTGGGCAAAGGGTACACGGTTTCTGCCGTATCCCGTACCGACTATATATGACAGTTCTTCGGGCTTTGAAATATCTTTTATTTGTGAAAGACAGTTTTCAACAGCCTGAACCGAAGACTGTTCGGCATTGATTTTGCTGCGCTGAATTGTAGATGCAACAATTTTTCCGTTTTCATCTAATATTACTGCTTTTGTGTAGGTTGAGCCTACATCACAACCTGCAAAATATTTCATAACTAAATCATTCCTTTATCAATATAATATTTTCCATAAGGTCAATGTCGCAGATTTTTCCTTTTAATCTGGTGCAACCCCCCATAAGGTCATAAGCTATAAGTTCTCCGTCTTTGTTTATAACACGGGCAACATTTTTTAAGAGAAAAACATTTTCATCAGCACTCTTTTTATAAATTGATGAAAGACACACTTTTATCCCTCCGATTCTTTAATTGCCTGATTGATTTTTTCCGTTGATTGATTTAAAAGTTCTACAGCCTCTCTTATAAGAATTGCTGCATTATCGGAAAGTGAAGGAACAGTTTCCATAAGCTCCTCGGCATGATGTGCATTATGGTGCGCCATATAATTAAGCAAAGCTAATGTTTCTTCGGCGGTTGTATGTTCATGAGTATGACTGCTGTGATTATGCTGCATATCAAGATTTCTCCTTTTCTTTTTTTAAATGTAATTCCCGCAAGCCCTCAACCTCATCACAGATGGGCTTCAATTTACACGATGCACAGTCAAGTTCATCAAGCTGCAAAGTGCTTTTTACTGCATCTGTTATTTTTTTTGCTTTTTGTGCAAGATCTGAAAGTGCTCTGTAATCAAAGTCTTTCTGTGTAATGAACACCGTTCTGACAAATTCAACATCATCATTTTCCTTAAATGCTCGGATCAAACTGCAGCCGACATTAAGAAATGATAAGGGAGTATCTGAATGTACAGCAGTTTTTGCCACGCGTACCTGTTCCTTTGATGCAGAAGGTGAAATACGGATGTGGTAACCTTTCGGATAAATCTGAAAGGCGGTAAAACCTATATTTTTCAGTTGTTCATAACTGAGCTCCTCTTCATTTTTCTGCTTCAATTGAACAAAAGTCAGATGTGCGAAGGGTGTATCCTCTTTTATTTCGTTCAGGTCGTATCCGTACACAAGCACTTCATCACACATGGACGGTGAATTAGTAAACACTATACTGCAAACAGAACTTTTTCCGCCTCCGCCCAATTCGTAAGCAGTATCACTTCGGAACAAAATTGCGTTTTTGTCACCGTTTTCAGCACAAAGCTCCGTACGAAAAGGAGTAGATTTATCAGGAACTTCCGGCAGTAGTGACAGCATTTTCTCTGTTACATCGGCAAACAGTTTCATATGGATTCATCCTCCAGAAGTGTAAACAACGCTTTTTTTGCTCCGAGATATAACGGAGATTGCTCGGATAAACTAAAAACACTTTCACCCTGCACATCGTTTTCTGATTGAGCTGCATCCTCACCAATCACGGCAAGTACAGGAGAAATTCCGGAAATCATATCAGCGTTAAAATTATCTTTTACACGGTTGAAAATCACTCCGGTCTTTTCGCAAGTAACAAGCCTGTCTGCCACCTGTCGAATGGTTGAAATGACTTGTATACCTTTTTTGCTGGCATCACTCACAAGTACGAGATAAGTGATATTTTCCATAACACGTCGGTTGATCTGTTCGATTCCAGCTTCGCCGTCAATCACTACAAAATCATAGTTTTCGGAAAACATCTCAACAACCTGCTTCAGATATGCATTCACCTTGCAATAGCAACCTGCAGCTTCAGGCCTGCCGATAGCAAGGAAAGAGATATTGCCATTCTCCACAACAGAATCCAACACATGAAATTTTGCTTCGCTCAGAAGCTCGATTGCTTCTGTGGTCTGACCACGTTCAATGTTTTCTGCGATTCTGACACGAATGTCGTCCAGAGTGAGTGACGGTTGGGTCTGCAATGCTGTGGAAAGCCCGATAGCGGGGTCGGCATCAACGGCAAGGATTTTTTTAGCAGGAAAACATTCAGATAATATTCGTACAAAAGCTGCGGAAAGAGACGTTTTTCCCACGCCTCCCTTTCCGGCAAAAGCAAAAATTTTTGTATTCATAAAATGCCTCAATTCTGGACAAAGATTTTTAAATAAGTATGCTGTGTGATACAATATAGAAATTGTTAAAACAGAACAAAAATAATGATTTTCTATGAACAATTACTTTATATTTTGTATAAATACATATTAACACTTTCGTAATCAAAATGCAACAAAATTACAATAAAAAATATGTTAAGTGAAGAAAAATAGTCAAAAAAACTGCTCTTACGAAGAGAGCAGTAATAGCATTAAGTTCGATAAATTGAAATCATATCAGCTTTTTACCTGAAACTATATAAATTTCATCTGTTGAAACTATTGTATCAATTTCAAAATAAGGTTTCATTATTTCGGCTAATTTTTCTGCTTCGGGAAGAACGGTTGAAACTTTTTCAGCTCTGCCTGAATGGTGTTTTATAAGTGCTTCTCTGCTCATGCCGTGAGCAACCGTAATTCTTCCGTCTGGTTTAAGACATTTTGAAAGATTTTCAAAAAGTTGATTCTGATTCACAAAATGCGGAAATGCATTATAAATAACGACACAGTCAAATTTATCAACAAATTCCAGATGCTCGGCATCTGCACACAAAAATTCAATATTTTTGTATTCGCCAAATTTACTTTTTGCAACTTCAATCATATTATTCGAAATGTCAACTGCAACACATTTAGCGACTTTTCTTTTTATATAATCCGGGATGAGAATTCCTGTACCGCAGGCAACATCAAGAACTTTTTTGCCCTGAGTGACATCTGTAACATCAAGTATTTTATCAATTTTCCATTGAATTTTAATCATATCATTGTCCCATGAATCTGCAAGAGAATCAAAGAATGCAGTAATAGCTTTTTTCTCCATTATAACCTCTTATTAATTGATTTTTTTGCATAACAATACCCATATTATATAACTACATCCGATTTATTTCAAGTGGTGGTATGTTATTATCAGAATTCCTCACAGCACAGTTAAAAGTCACCGCAACTTTGTTTTCTGTTGTATCAATGTTGTAAATCGGTATCATTCTTGCTTCTGCCGATACCGCATCTGACAACGTGTGTACAGTTATAAATATCCCAAACATAACAAGAAGCAGAATAAATGCTGTTATAATAACCGATTTCAGTCTGCCAGATTATATTTCATACTAACACCTCTGTAATTTATATGTGTATATTATGACAGTATGAAAACATAAAAGCACGGCTTATCTGAAAGTCGTGCTTAATCTTTTACTGTTCATTCATTAAATCAAATGCAAGCGTAATACTCCACCCATAATCCCTGATTGACTGATATTTTATTCTGAAATCATACGGTTCAAAAACTTCTCCTTTTCTTTTGAAGCATGAGGGCGGTATTTTGTTTTCACTATCATAAAACTCATAAACTGTGCCTGTACGGTTATACCACTCATTTATAACATCAAGAGTTTTATCTTTAATTTT
>JAZSPR010000065.1:0-8850 GCA_045537555.1 Acutalibacteraceae bacterium
AGAAACAATGCCGCTTACAAACATTTCTGTGAGAAGACCGAAAACAGTCATATTTGAGGGCGGGAAAATCTGATTTGCATTGAGTGCATCGGGATTTGCATAAATGGGGTTGTGATCGATGCCGTTGATAACGATAACGGGATTGCCGTTATAATCGTTTTTAGCGGCAAATGCAGTTGATGTAATGCTGAAGAGCATCACTACTGCAAGAATGCAGGAAACTACCTTCCTTGAGAAATTATTATTCATAAGTTTGCCTCCTTATGTTATTTACCCTAGTATTATATAATATAAATAAAAATAATGCAAGAGATTTTTGTGAAATATTTTTAAACAAAACTCCAAATTAATGGTAAATGAGTAATATTTTTTTGTGATATTGCATTATTTATGCATCTGCGACGCTGTCATAAAGAATAAAACCTATGTTGAGAAGCATTATTACGCCGAAAATGACAAGCATCATTGTGTAAGCTGAACCGAGTTCAAAAATTCTTATATCGAAGTCAATCATTTTGAGATATTTCTCATATTCTGCCAGTGCTTCAACTTTTGAAAGAATTTCAAGCATTGAAATTCTGCCCGAAACAAACTGCTCCGCAATATGTGTAAAGCATCTGTTTGCTGCAAAAGTGCTGATGAAACCGAGAGCTGAGAAAACAGCCGGAATGATTTTTTTCTTTGTAAAAAGTCCGAAAATCAGGGCAAGAAGGGCAAAAACAAGTGCCGCAATAAAGAGAATACCTGCCGCTGTGAAGAAATTTATGACAGTTTCGGGAAAAAGTGAAATATCAAAGCCCTTGAGTGCTTCGTTTGCACCTTCACCCGCAAACATGTTATAAGCTTCGGAAATTGTATAGAATTCAGGCAGATTTTCAATGTTTATGCCGATTGCCTTTTCAATAATTGCATTGATATCGAAGATTTCACCGAGCAGACCGCCGACAACACCCATAAGCGGATTGCTTCCGCCTGATGAGGTGCCTACAACTGCGATGAATCTGAACATCGGCATTAAAAGAAGCACGGGAATGAGTGCAAGAACTGCCAATGAATTTGTTATTTTATAAATATACTTCATATTATCACTTCCATGAAGAATTGAGCTGAACTGTTCTGTTCAGGACAATATTTTCGTCCTGTGAATCCTTGTCAACGCAGAAATAACCCTGACGCATGAACTGGAATGTGTCACCTGCTTTAAGGTCCTTGAGACCGCCTTCAAGGAGGCATTCCGAAACGATGAGTGAATCGGGATTGAGGTTGTTTGTGAAGTCACCGTTTGACTCGTCTGAGGGGTTGGGAACGTTGAAAAGTCTGTCGTAAAGGCGTACTTCAGCCTTTCTGCAGTCAGCAGCATTTACCCAGTGGATAGTACCTTTTACCTTTCTGCCGTCGGGGGAGTTGCCGCCTCTTGACTCGGGGTCATAAGTGCAGTGAACACATGTAACTTCACCGTTTTCGTCTGTATCATAACCTACACATTTGACGAAATATGCACCCTTGAGACGCACTTCGTTGCCGGGAAAAAGTCTGAAATATTTCTTGGGAGGTTCAATCATGAAGTCGCTCTTTTCGATGAAAAGTTCCTTGCCGAAAGTAACCTCTCTCTTGCCCATTTCGGGGTGGTCGGGGTGAATATCTGTTTCAAGTGTGTCTGAAAAATCGTCAGGCATGTTGTCGATAACAACTCTGAGGGGTTCAAGGACAGCCATAGCTCTGGGCGCAGATGCATTGAGACAATCTCTTACACATGACTCAAGAAGACCGTAATCAACAACGCTGTTTGCCTTTGAAACACCGATTTTGTCTACGAAATCACGGATAGCCTGAGCAGGGTAGCCGCGTCTTCTCATACCGCAGAGTGTAGCCATTCTGGGGTCATCCCAGCCGTTAACAATGCCCGATGTTACGAGCTTCATACACTTTCTCTTACTTGTAAGACAGTAGTTGAGATTAAGTCTTGCGAACTCAATCTGACGGGGAGGCTCTGCGAAACCGATTTCTTTTACAAACCAATCATAAACGGCTCTGTTATTTTCAAACTCAAGTGTGCAGAGAGAATATGTTACTTCTTCTCTTGCATCTGAAAGGGGATGAACAAAATCGTACATAGGATAAATGCACCACTTGTCACCTGTCTGGTGGTGGTTGACATACATGATTCTGTATATAACGGGGTCACGCATAACGATGTTGGGTGATGCCATATCGATTTTTGCACGGAGAACATGGCTTCCCTCGGGGAATTCACCGTTCTTCATTCTCTCGAAAAGGTCGAGATTTTCTTCAACACTTCTGTCACGGTAGGGGCTGTTTTTGCCGGGCTCCGTAAGAGTACCTCTGTACTCTCTCATTTCCTCTGCAGAAAGGTCACAGACATAAGCCTTGCCCTTCTTTATGAGCTTTATTGCACACTCATAAACGAAATCAAAATAGTCTGATGCATAGTAAACGTTAGCCCACTTGTAGCCGAGCCATTCGATGTCTTCTTTGATTGCATCAATGTATTCCGTGTCTTCCTTTGAGGGGTTTGAGTCGTCAAGACGAAGATTACAGATACCGCCGTACTTCTCAGCAGTTGAGAAATCTATACAGATAGCCTTTGCATGACCGATATGAAGGTATCCGTTGGGTTCGGGAGGGAAACGTGTCTGAACTCTTGTGTTGATGCCCTCACGCAGTTCGTAGTCAATTATGTCGTGAATAAAATTTGAAGGTCTTGTGTTTTCTTCCATTTATATCAATCCTTTTTAAATATTCTGGGTAGTTTTATTAAGTCTTTCGACAACCTTTTCCTTGCCGAGGAGCTTCATAATCATATAAAGGTCGGGTGTGTTTGTGCGGCTTGTTACGGCAACCCTGATAACGGTTGAAATGTCGCCGACGTGTCCCTTGAAGCATGAAGGATTCTTCTTGAATTCCTTTACATTGGGAGTGAAGCCGAGAGGTTCACACATTTCCTTGATTTTAGCAAACCATGTGTCCTTGTCGTCTGCATCGTCATAAACTTCAATGTACTTTGCAAGAATTGCCTTTGCATCCTCTGATGCTATATTTTCAGGCATTGTGTAGTCGGGAGTATAGAGCTCATCATAGAAATATGAGATATAATCCTTGACCTGTGACCACTGTGAAATGTCTTTACGGGGCTTGGGATTTTCACGGTCGATGTTAAGAATATTCTTTGCAAATTCGCTGTCTTTTACAAGGATGTTGTAAAATTCTTCGTCATACTGCTTTGCCCATTTTTCAACGTAATTGTATACCTGCTGAGCAGTCATAACGGAGATTACATTCTTACTGACATCTGTGAGTTTTACGAGGTCAAAGAGGCATCCGCTGGAACTCATTTTCTTGAGATTGAAGGGGAATTCAAAGATATCGGCTGTGGGATTTGCTCTTCTCCAATCCTCGAAGTTTGAGTTGAGAAGTGTAACAAGGTATTCAAGTACACTTTCCTTGGGGAAGCCCTTTTCAACGAAGTAGCTTACTGCCGCTTCGGGGTCTTTTCTCTTTGAAAGCTTACGCTTTGTGCCGTCTTCCTCGTCAATTTTCATAACCTGAGGTGTGTGTGCATACTTGGGCACTTTATAACCGCAGGCCTTGAAAAGTGCGATGTGCTTGGGTACTGAAGAAATCCATTCTTCGCCACGGATAACGTGAGTTGTTCTCATAAAATGGTCGTCACAGACGTGTGCAAAATGGTATGTGGGCACACCGTCTGATTTGAGAAGAACTTCGTCAATTATGTTTTCGGGCATTTCGATTTTGCCTCTGATAACATCTTCAAAAATCACCTTTTTATCTTCGCTTCCGTCAGCTCTGAAACGAAGAACATAGGGCATTCCCGCATCGAGCTTTGCCTTGATTTCATCGAATGAAAGGTCACGGCATTTTGCCCATTTTCCGAAGTAACCCCAGATAGAAGTACTCTCTGTTTCCTGCTTTTCACGCATAGCTGAAAGCTCGTCCGCTGTACAGAAACAGGGGTATGCAAGACCCTTTTTGACGAGGGATTTTGCAACTGTTTTGTAAATTTCAACACGCTGACTCTGAGTGTAGGGACCGTATGCACCTTCCTCTGTGCCGAAGCCCGTTACACCTTCATCAAAGCCTACACCGAATGCGTCAAAACCGTTGATTATAGCCGAAACACCGTCATCTATTTCACGCTTTTTGTCTGTATCTTCAATTCTTAAAAATGCAACCCCCTTTGTTGCTCTTGATGTCATAACATCTGTAAGAGCACCGAACAGACCGCCGATATGAAGATAGCCTGTGGGACTGGGTGCAAATCTTGTAACCCTTGCACCTTCGGGAAGCTGTCGGGGAGGGTATATCGCTTCTAAATCTTCGGGAGTTTTTGTTATTTCGGGAAACAAAAGCTCGCTTAATGCGTTGTAGTCCATATATTTTTCTCCTTTACTGAGCATAATCATCCACTATAATTAATTAGTATAAATCAAAAAACAAAAAAAGTAAATAGAAAAAATAAATATTTTATCAATATAAGGTGATTGACATACAGAAAAAATATGGTACAATAAAATGTAATGATTTTTTGTATTTTAAAGGAAGTTTTAATATGAAGCTTAATGAAAGAGAATTTATGCCCGTCATTCTCGGTGCAGACATCACCTGCTACAGCCTTGTGAGAACATTCCACGAAGAATACGGCATCAAATCGCTTGTTATAAGTCAGAGAAGAGCAAGAATTATTTCCGAAAGTAAGCTTGTTGAAAACAGAGTTATTCCCGGTCTTGACGATGAAGCTTATCTTGTTGAAAAGCTTGTTGAAATCGGCAAGGAGTTCATGGGCAAGAAAAAGCTCATCCTTATGGGTTGCGGTGACTTCTATGTCCGTAATTTTGTTGATAATAAGGATGTTCTCGGCGAATACTACATCATTCCTTACATCGATAAAGAGCTTATGGATGAAATCGTTCTAAAGGACAAGTTCTATGAAATATGTGACAGACTGAATATTGACCATCCCAAGACATTTGTATATAACTGCGGAGAAGAAAACGAACTGAATTTTGATTTCCCTTACCCCGTTATTGCAAAGACTGCAAACTCTGCGCTTTATCACTATGCAGAATTTCCCGGCAAGAAGAAGGTTTTCCGTTTTTATAATGAAGCAGACCTTCGTAAAATGCTCAAAAATCTTGAAACATCAAGCTATGATTATAAGTTCCTCATTCAGGACTGCATCCCCGGTGACGACTCAAATATGAGAGTTCTGACCTGTTATTGTGACAGAAATTCAAAAGTCAAGTTTGCCGCACTCGGTCATTGTCTTCTTGAAGACCACACGCCCTCTGCAATCGGCAACCCCGTTGCAATCATCAATGAAGTTGATAAAAACGGCATTGTTGAAGCGGCAACACGATTCCTTGAAGATATCGGCTACAAGGGCTTTGCAAACTTCGACATAAAGTATGACGAAAGAAACGGAACATATAATTTCTTTGAAATAAATGTAAGACTCGGCAGAAGTAATTTCTATGTAACGGGCAGCGGCTTCAACACCGTAAAATGGATTGTTGACGACCTGATTTACGGCAAAGACCTCGAATACACCGTTGCCGACAGAGAAAACCTCTTCACGGTTGTTCCTTACGGCATTATCATGCGTTACCTCAAAAATAAGGAGCTCCGCAAAAAGGTAAGAAAACTGTGGTTCTCAGGAAAAGTAAGTTATCCTCTCTTCTACAAGCCCGATATGAACCCGAAGAGAGCATTCTATGTCTTTGCGGCATACATCAACCAGTACAGAAAATACCTGAAAGTTGAAAAACAGGAAAAAGCCGAATTAAAGAACAAGGTGACACAGTAATGAGTGAAAAAACACTCGGTATTTTAGGCGGTCTGGGACCTCTCGCAACGGTCTATTTTATGGATATGATTGTAAAGATGACCGAAGCAAAGAAGGATCAGGACCACATCTCAATGATAGTCCTCAATCATGCCGCCATACCCGACAGAACTGATTTTATACTCGATGCAAGTAAACCAAATCCACTTTCCATGATGATTGAAGATGCAAAAAAGCTTCAGTCGGCAGGAGCGGATTATGTCGTTATGCCCTGTAACACGGCACACTTCTTCTATGAGCAGATTCAGAATAACATAACAATCCCCATGCTCAATATCATTGAAGAAACCGTAATTTATGCAAAGGAAAGAATGGGGGCAAAAAAGCTCGGAATCCTTGCAACAAAGGGTACGATTTCGGCAGGCTCTTATCAGAGAATGTGTGAAAAACACGGTATTGAATGGGCTGTGCCGTCGCTTCAGGACGAGCAGTCGCTTATGAACATAATTTATAATCAGGTCAAAGCGGGAAAAGAAATAAATATAACGGAATTTCTTAAAATAATCGGAAACATGAAAGCAGACGGGTGCGATGCCGTGGCACTCGGCTGTACGGAGCTTTCAGTCATAAATAAAGACTTTGCACTCGGCAGAGATGATATTGTCGACTCTCTCGAAGTGCTTGCAAAAAGAAGCATTGAGTTGTGTGGAAAGAAAGTAAAGGTGAATTAAGTTTGGATAAAATTTTCCACAGCACAGTTTTTGTTCGGGGCGGTACATTTGTACAGCACCACTCACTGCAAACTGCACTGTGAACAATTTTCTCTCAAACTCATCTTTTGTTAACGGAAGGAATGATATATAATTATGTGCGGATTTGTAGGCTTTCTCAATGAAACTGCAGATGCAGATTACAACAATAAAACCGTAAGAGCTATGGCAGACAGAATTGTCCACCGTGGCCCCGATATGGACGACTATTATGTGGATGATGATGTGTCCCTCGGTTTCAGAAGACTGAGCATTATCGACCTTGAGGGCGGAAGTCAGCCCATTTTCAATGAAGACAAGTCAAAGGTGCTTGTTTTCAACGGTGAAATTTACAATTTCCAATCCCTTCGTGAAGACCTTATCGCAAAGGGGCATAAATTCTATACACATACAGACTCGGAAGTGCTTATTCACGGTTATGAGGAATACGGCAAGGATTTACTTCCCAAGCTCCGTGGTATGTTCGTGTTTGTTATCTGGGACAAGAAAGAAAAGAAACTCTTCGGTGCAAGAGATATTTTCGGCATCAAGCCTTTCTTTTATTACATCAAGAACGGCACATTTATGTTCGGCTCCGAGATAAAGTCATTCCTTTCAAATCCTAAGTTTGAAAAGGAATTAAACCGTGACAGAATCCCCGAATATCTGTGCTTTGAGTATATTCCCTCAAACGAAACTCTCTTTAAAAATGTCTGGAAACTTGCTCCTGCTTCATATTTTGAGTGGAAAAACGGCGAAATGACTCAGGGTAAGTATTACGAAATGGAATACAACATCGACGAGAGCAAGAACCTTGAAGAATGGGAAAAGATTATTGCCGAAACCTTCCGTGATTCAACAACAGTTCACGGTATTGCAGACGTTGAAGTCGGTTGTTTCCTTTCAAGCGGTGTTGACTCAAGCTATGTTGTAAAGGAAATGAGCCGTAATAATAAAGTCCGCACTTTCTCTGTCGGTTACGAAGAAGAAAAGTATTCGGAGCTTAAATACGCTCAGGAGTTTGCAAAAACTGCAGGTGTTGATAACTACATCAAGAAGATTTCGGCAGACGAATTCTTTGAGGCGGCTCCCACGGTTCAGTATTATATGGACGAGCCTCTGCCCAACCCATCTGCAATTGCACTTTATTTCCTTACAAAGCTCGCAAGTGAGCAGGTTAAGGTTGTTCTTTCAGGTGAAGGTGCAGACGAACTGTTCGGCGGTTATCATTATTATAAAGACCCTCTCAATTTCGAGAATTATCAGAAGCTGCCTCTCGGTCTTCGTAAAGCCGCGGCAGGTGTTGCTAAAAATCTTCCGAGATTCCACGGCAGACGCTTCCTTATGCGTGGTGCCGAAGGCATTGAAGAAAACTTCGTAAGAAACAACTATGTTTTCAATCACGACGAAAGAGATGCGGTTCTTGACCCCGATATTCCGGCATCAAATCCCGCAACATTCACAAAGCCTTATTTTGACATGTGCAAAAATGTTGATGACGTTACAAGAATGCAGTATGTAGATATGCAGACATGGCTTGTTCAGGATATTCTTGTAAAAGCAGACAGAATGTCAATGGCAAATTCACTTGAACTCCGTGTTCCTTTCCTCGATAAAGAGATGTTGAAAGTTGCTCTTTCAATTCCCACAAGATACAGAGTTTCAAAGGAGCAGACAAAAATTGCACTCCGCGGTGCAGCTCTCAGTCAGGTTCCCGAAAAGACTGCAAGTATGCCCAAAACGGGCTTCCTCACACCTCTCAATGACTGGCTCAAGAGAGATAAATTCTATAATATGGTAAAAGAAGCATTTACAAGCGAAACTGCAGAAATGTTCTTTGATACTGATTATATTATGGCTCTTCTTGACAACCACAAGAATGATAAAGAGAAGAATATGAAGCGAATCTGGTCGGTTTATTCATTTATTCTCTGGTACAATAAATATTTTGTTGAAAATTAAAATGTAGGGGCGCCCATCGGGCGTCCGTTTCTCAGAATTTGCAATTCTCAATTTGCAATGCTCAATTAAGGAAGGGGTTGCACCCCTTAACCCCATTTATAATGGTTCAAAAGGCGAAGCCTTTTCCGGAATTGCGAATTTCTAATTGTGAATTGGGCATCTCTAAAAACTCTTTTCAAAAAAGAGAAAAAATGATATAATGATATCAGAAAATCGAAAGAGGGAAAAAGAGATGCAGTTTGGTTTTTTTGATATAGAAAATAAAGAATATCGTTTAAGTGAATTAGGCGACCATTTAGAAAAGTTAAATAATGTAAT
>JAZSPR010000073.1:0-16371 GCA_045537555.1 Acutalibacteraceae bacterium
TAATATGATATAATTTATTTAATAAATATGAAATATAACGAGGTGCTGTTTATGCTCGATAACGGTAAAGGTCTGATGTTTATGCCGGGCGAAGACTGGAGAAAAGAAACCAAGATGAGAACTCATGCGCTCAATCAGAAATATAATGCGCTTACGGAATATGAGCCCGAGAAAAGAAAGGAAGTTCTGCGTGAAATTCTCGGTGAACTAAATGTTAACGTTACTCTGCAGGGGCCGATAACATTCCATTACGGAATACATACAAAGATAGGTAAAAACACTTTTATTAATTTCAATTTCACCTGTCAGGATGATACTGAGGTTGTTATCGGCGAAAACTGCGATTTCGGCCCGAATGTAACAATAACAACTGCTCTTCATCCCATGCTTGCGCACGAAAGACGTGCTCTTATGTGCCCCGACGGAGTTGCACGCCGCCTTTGCTATGCTCTTCCCGTAAAAATCGGCAAAAATTGCTGGATAGGGGCTAATGTCACGATACTTCCCGGTGTCACAATCGGTGACGGTTGCGTTATAGGTGCGGGAAGCGTTGTCAACCGTTCAATTCCCGAAAACAGTTTTGCAGCAGGTAATCCCTGCCGTGTTAAGCGTACATTGAGCGAAGCCGATTCAATGGCAAACAAGCCCGAAATCCTCGGCGATTGTTTGGTGATTAATGATAAATAACAATAATATCAGGAGTGATTATTGTGACTGAAACTTATTATCTTGACAGAGATACTTTACCTACCCTTCCCGTTCCTCATGATTGCGTGATTGATAAGATAACTATTGAAAACGGTTTTTTGGTTTTCACTTTTGAACAGGATATAAGTTACCATGCTTCAATACGGCATTTTAAGCCCGATGCAAAGTCACTTGTGATAAAATATCATCTTGTTGACAATGATTTCAGTCTTTATGAATACTTTGCTGAAAATAAATGTTGGATTTATAGTGACAGTAAAAAATTATCTGTTCTTACCTCAAACAGAACAGAGTATATTAATCATTTTGTTTCATATGAATCCATGATTATTGATTTGTGTGCCGAAAGGTCCGTGCGCCTTGAAATTGAAGCGGATTATATAGAATATGAATGGAAGTAACCGAAAAGGGGTGTGAAAACTGATGTTTTTACATCCTCTTTTCATTTTTCCTTGATAATTTCGATTTGCATATATGAAAAGTCCGAGATTATTGAATTTATAAACATGTTATGATAAGATAAAAGCAGAAAGTCGGGTGATTCCGTGCAGTCTTTTACCTCGAAAATTTTTATGTCGATGCTTCGTTTGATTTTTCATTCACCCTTGTCGGACAGTTCAAAACTGTCGGATAATGCGGCAAAACTGACGAAAGCTAAAAAATCAAAATACAGACCGTCGAAAAATTTTGACTATTCAAAGCACACCGTTGACGGTGTAAAATACGAAAAAATTGTCAACAGCAACCGTCAGACGGATAAAGTTATACTTATGATTCACGGTGGCGGCTTTAAAATCGAACTGAATGATTTTTACCGCAGTCTTTCTGAAAAATACAGCAATATGTTCGGCGGTGCAACGGTGATAAGTGCTGATTACGGCAGATTTCCCGAGCATCAGTTGCCGTCACAGATGCACGACGTTGTGAAAATATATCTTTATTTGCTTGCTTCGGGAATCAAAAACTCCGATATTGTTGTCATCGGCGACAGCGCGGGTGCTACACTTGCTCTCACTTCATCATTGTGGCTCAGAGATAACGGTCACCCGTTGCCCTGCCACATCGTCTGCTTTTCTTTATGGGCAGATGCCACTTCAAGCGGGGAGACGAGAATTACAAACGCCTATTCTGACCCCTTTTACGGCATTGCAAAACATAAAAAGGTTGAAGACAATCTGCATCTGCTCAGAAGAATATCGAAATATGTGCTGAATGTCGACAGAACTTCGCCCTATATTTCGCCTCTTTTCGGCAGTTTTAAAAAATTCCCCAAGGTTACTCTTGTCTGCGGAACAGCTGAACTTGATGAGAGCGACAGCGACAGAGTGTATGAAAAAATGAAGAATGCAGGTGTTGATGTCTGTCTTCATAAATTTGAGGGCATGTGCCATTGTTTTCAGATGTTCTCATTTCTGCCCGAAAGCAAAAGGGCATACGATATTGTATCAGGGAGGATTATAGATGAAAATTCTTGATAACAGCGACAAGCGTTTGTTACCCCTTTTTCCCCGTATTGTTTCAGAAAAACTCGGCAAAAAGGCGGAAAAGTTTAAATTCATCGGCGGCGGCAGTTACGGCAGAGTCTATAAGACCGTGCTTGACGGCGGTGAGACAATTGCTCTCAAGGCATACAGAATTCAGGGTTCACAGTATAATGAAAAAGAGCAACTTGAAATTCTGTCTGCAAACACAAGAGTAAAAATGCCCGAAGTGCTTTTTACTTACGAGGATGAAGAAACGGCAATTCTTGCGATGACCTTTGTTGAAGGGCAGAATGTACTGAACCCTTCTTTTCTTCTTAAAAGCAAGGTACAGAAACAAAAATTTGCCGATGATGTTGTTGCAGGTATGCTCGAATGGCATTCTGTTACCAATGACAGATTCGGCTCACTCGGTAACCCCGTTTATGACAGTTGGTTTGATTTTTATAAAGAGAATATGCAGAAGCCCTGGCTTGAGGGACTCGGGAAACTTGCCGAAAAGGGTAAATTCAGCCGTAAAAATCTGAATCTTTTAAAAGAAGCATCGGAAATTTTTGATGAAGTCTGCCCGAAGGATACCACCCCCGTGCTCATTCACAGCGACCTTAACATTATGAACATTATGGCAGACCCGAAAACCTTTGAACTCACCGCATTTATTGACCCCTGCGGCAGTATGTGGGCAGACAGAGAATATGACCTGTTTCAGTTACGTAATATGTGGGGCGATGCTTACGGACTGTATGAAACATACAAAAAGAATACGGAGCTTTCTGAATATGCCGATTTCAGGGTTGCCTATTACGGTGCAATGAATGAGGCTCATTGCCGTCTCGGCGGCGGGCTCATTATGCCTCTGTGGGAAATTCTCTGCAATAACCGCTTGAAAAAAGAAATGAAAAAATTGAAAATCTGAACTTTTAATCAAAAACTATCTTGAGGTGAACTTCATGAAACTGCTTAAACACAAAAAACCTCAGCACAGCACAAGGCATTTTGCCGTCTGCGGTATACTTGAAATTGACGGAAAGATTCTTTTCGTACGTCATACTTACGGCACGGCGAAGGACAAAATTCTTCTTCCGGGCGGTTATGTCAAAGAAAAAGAACTGCCCACAAAGGCAGTTGAGCGTGAATTTTTCGAGGAAACTTCCGTTGTCTGCAAAGCGGGGGAGATTTATTCCGTTCAGTTTAAGTCAGAGGAATGGTGCATTATTTTCACACTCGAGTATGTTTCGGGTGAGCCGAAATCCGACGGTTATGAAAACAGCGAAGTTCTGCTTCTGACCGTTGATGAGGCACTTGCCCGTGACGACATCACAAATATGAGCAGAGAAATTCTTAAAGCATATAAGGAAAACAAAAATGGTCTTGCAAAAAGCGACTATGTGGCAAAGTCCTGTACAGCGGAAAATTATGTTCTCTTCGGAGTGTGATATTATGAATGAAGTTGCAAAGCACTATGATACTCTTATTGACGAGGGGCAGGATCCCGTTCACGACCCTGAGCCTCTGAAAAACTATATGGACAAATGGGACGGACAGGGCTTTATTGATAAAATGGAGCTTGATAAAACAGAATCTGTCCTCGAAATCGGTGTAGGTACGGGCAGAATTGCCGTTAAGGTTGCACCGTTGGTTAAAGATTTTACGGGGATTGATATTTCTGAAAAAACTATCAGACAGGCAAAGAAAAACATTAAAATGGGGTTGTTCAGAAAGCCTGAACTTATCTGTGCAGATTTTCTCGGATATAATTTCAGTAAAAAATTCGATGTGATTTATTCGAGCCTTACGTTTCTGCATATAAAAGAAAAACAGCAGGCTTTTGACATTGTCAGAACTCTTCTGAATGACAAAGGCAGATTTGTTCTTTCAATTGACAAAAATCAGGATGAATTTCTTGATACGGGTGTGTCAAAAATACGTGTTTATCCCGACAAACCTGAAGATATAAAAATGTATGCACACAATTCGGGATTAAAACTTAAGTGCGAATACGAAACGGAGTTTGCACATGTTTTTGTGTTTGCATAACAGGAGTAAAAACAGATAAACAATAATTTGTCGAGGTCTTTTAAATTGGCAATTAGCAATTATCAATGCGCAATTTCGGAAAAGGCTCCGCCTTTTGAACCATTATAATGGGGTAAGGGGCAACGCCCCTTCATCAATTGCGAATTGCGAATTTCCAATTGCGAATTTTTGTCGGGCTTCAGTTCGACAAATTCTGATTTTTCAACATCTTACAGAATCTGTTCAACCCTTCGGTTATTGAAAAAAAGTCACATTTCCTGTATAGTATAATCATAAACAACAGGGAGTGATTTTTATGTTACCGGCAGGGGCAAACATCAGAAGAATGCGGCTTGAAAAGGGGCTTACTCAGGAAGAAACGGCACAACATCTCGGTGTTTCATTTCAGTCCGTCAGCAAATGGGAGCGGGGCGACGGTTATCCCGACATTGAAATGCTTCCTTCAATTGCAAACTATTTCGGCGTAAGTATTGACGAATTGCTCGGTGTCAGTGAGCAGATGA
The DNA here is from genome assembly GCA_045537555.1 of Acutalibacteraceae bacterium. Classification (GTDB taxonomy): domain Bacteria; phylum Bacillota; class Clostridia; order Oscillospirales; family Acutalibacteraceae; genus UBA1081. The sequence continues at coordinate 4,730 of JAZSPR010000073.1, forward strand.
AAAAGGAAAAATATGACGGAATAAACTCTGAATGGGCATATAATAACAAAAACGGACTTCATTCCGAAAATGTAACACTCATGCGTGATGCCCTGAAAAAATATCCGAATGATGCACTTCTGCTTGTGCAGCTTTCAACCTCTCTCGAAAAACTTGACGGCACCGATGAAGAAAAAGAGAAATATTTAAGAGGGTCAATTGCCGTGCAGGAGCAGATTATAAAGTATTGTGACGACTGTGAGGTCAGAGGAGCAACACTTTACAATATATGTTTTGCCTATAAGAAAATCGGTGAAACTGAAAAAGCGATTGAGCAGGCAAGGAAACTTCCGAATCTCTATAAATCAAGAGAAAATGCTCTTGTTCATTTCCTTACGGGGGATGAAAAATATGAGGTGTCAAAAGAAGCATTAAAACCTCTTGCGTGGGGAATTTCTCTTCATCTTAAAAGCCTTGCCGAAACGGAAAACAATCCCGTTTACAAGAAAAAGGCGGCTGATATCATCGACATCCTTTTCGGTGATGAAAAAGACTGTTTTATTCAGAAAAGTTATGATAGTCTGAAAAAATGAAATCAGCTTCTGTATTGTTTTTATAATTCCGATATGATATAATGCTCCAAAGAGGTGAATTTCTTTGGAGCTTTTTTCTGTACTCTGTTGTGACAATTACAACGATATATACGATGTTGTGCGTGAACATTTTGAAGTGCATAAAGTATGTGAGGACATTCCGTGTGATGCCAAAATTCTTATAAAACCGAATCTTGTCACAGACAAGGAAGCGGCATTTTCCGTCACCACGAATCCGTTGTTTGTTTCTGCAATTGTAAAGTATCTTCGTGAAAAAGGGTATAAGAATATAACCGTTGCTGACTGTCCCGGCGGTGCACTTCTTCTGTTTTCTCAGATGGAGGAAGTTTACAGAAAATGCGGATATGATATTCTGCGTGAATATGCCGTTCTCAACACCGATTTTGAGGGCGTTGATATTTCAAGTCCCGAAAGCTCCGTTACAAAGAAATTCAATGTTATTTCTGCCGTTAAAAATGCAGATTATATAATAAATGTACCCAAATTTAAGACACATAATCTCACGGGAATCACCTGTGCCGTCAAGAACCTTTTCGGCTGTATTCCCGGTCTTCAGAAACCGCAATTTCACGCAAAATTTCCCGACAGCGCTGATTTCAGCAATATGCTCGTTGAACTTGCGCAGACGGTGAAGCCCTGTTTCACCATTGTGGATGCTGTTGATATCATGGAAGGAAACGGACCCACCAACGGGAAGAAACGACACCTCGGGCTTACCTTTGCAGGAAAGAATGTCTTCGGACTTGATTCTTTTGTTGCGGATTTTCTCGGCATTCCGAAAAACAAAATCCCGACTGTTGTGCAGTCGGAAAGAAAAAAACTGATTTCTTCGGATTTTATCGTTTACGGTGACAAGGATTTTACATTGATGCAACCGATTCTCCTTCCCGAATCACTCAGAGCGGAAAACACTTACGGAAAAATCCGCGCAAAAGTCAATACACTTTTTGCAAAAATCAATGATGTGGTTTTTGTTTGTTATCCCGAAATGAACGAAAAATGTACAGGTTGCCGTAAATGTGTGCTGACCTGCCCGAAGAATGCACTTTCCGTAAAAAATTCAAAGATAGTTCCTGACAGAAAAATGTGTATCGGATGCATGTGCTGTGATGAAGTCTGTCCGAATAATGCAGTAGATATAAAAAAAACTTTCAGAAGCGGAGAAAAGACAAAATGAGAATATTATTTATTCAGCCGAAAGCAAGTTTTTTTATCAGAGGAACAACTTATCCTGTTTGCCGCAGTATGATGGTTACTGCAACTTATTTCAAAAAACTCGGTCAGGATGTCGAGGTTTTTGACAGATGTCTTGATTTCAGAAAACCACAGAATGTTATTGATGCATTTTCACCCGAATGTGTAATGATATATGTTCCGCCTACGGCATCACTTGACGATGCAGGTGAAATCTCAGATTATTGCCGCAGTAAAGGTGTGCTTGTTGTCTGGGGTGAGGTTGTTGCGTCGTCAGTTGCTGAAACAGTTGTTGAAAAAGGTATTGCAGACTTCGTAATAACAGGTGAAACAGAAGAAAAGTTAAGACTTCTGACAGAAGAGTATTACTCAGGCACCGGAAGTTTTGAACATATCCCCGGTCTTACATATGTTAAGGACGGAAAAGTGTGTACAAACGAAAACCGTAATAATACAGACCTTTCAGCACTTCCCGAAATTGACTGGGAGCTTGTTGATGTTAACAGATGCTTCAGGGCTTTTCCCGGTTGCAGAAAGATGCTTTATATGTACACTTCAAGAGGCTGTCCTTTTAATTGCGGATATTGTTATAATACAATGTTCTATAATTCAGAGCACAGAAAAAGAGATATCATTCATGTACTCAATGAAATAAAGTTCCTTGAGGAAAAATACGGGCTTGACGGTGTTAATTTCTCAGATGAACTTCTTCTTCTGGAAGAGGATGAAATAATGCAGATTCACGATTTCAGGAAAAAAAACAACCTGAAATTTATCTGGGGCGGTGAAGTGCGTGCTGATATATATAAAGATACAGCAATTCTTGAAAAAATGTATGATGCAGGTTGCCGATGGATGCTTATAGGTATTGAAACGGGTAGTGAAGTGACCCGTGAACTGATAAATAAACCTATGAATCATAATATAATTAAAGAATTTATTGACAGATGCACCGAAACGGGGATTTTAACTTTCGGTTCATTTATTATCGGTTTCCCTGATGAAACAAGTGACCATCTTATGGAGACAACTCAGTTTGCACTTTCTCTTAATCTTGATGCGTTTCTGTTCAATTTCTTTGTGGCGATTCCGAAAACACCGCTTGGAAATAAGCTTGTTGCAGAAGGCAGACTCAATATCGACAGTATGTTCAATTCCGCAACTGCATCACACAAACTGCAGACACTTGCAGATAATTATTCTAAGATATCTTCAAAGGAGCTTCTTGTTGTAAAAAGCTGGTTTGACTGGCTTACATTCACACGTCGGAAGAAAAAGTCGGAGCTTAAAAATCCGTTTGTGAAAAAAGCTTTTGATATGCTGAAACATTTTACAGACGGAAATATTGTTGACATTATAAATAATCTTTATAACGCCGGAAAAACATTCTTCACGGTCGTATGGTATTCGCATGCTTATCCCGCCGTAAACAGAAAATACGGTTTATATAATGTAAACATAAAAAATAATCAGGGATGATAATATGATTATTCTCATAACGGGAGCTTCCCATACGGGAAAAACCGCATTGGCTCAGAAGCTTCTTGAAAAATATAAATATCCATATTTTTCAATCGACCATCTGAAAATGGGTCTGATACGAAGCGGTAACACGGGGCTTACTCCCACGAGTAAAGACTCTGACCTGACGGAATATCTGTGGAAAATTGTTTGTGAAATGATAAAAACAGCCGTCGAAAACCGTCAGAATCTGATTGTTGAAGGTTGTTATATTCCGCCTGACTGGAGAAATGATTTTACGGAAGAATATCTTGACTGTATCAGATGTATCTGCCTTGTTATGACTGAAAATTATATAAATAACCGTTTTGATGATATAAAAAAATATGAAAATATCATTGAAAACAGATTGTACGATGACTGCACAAAGGAAGAACTGTTGAAAGACAATGCTTACTATTCCGAAAACTTTGGTGCAGACTGTGTTATAATTGATAATAAGTATAATTTTGAAATAAATATCTGATTTAAATTTTATCCGTTTTGATGTTACAATTTCAGGGCATAATGAATTCAGAGGTGTTTTTATGAATTCATTATGGAGTGCGACTGCACAAAAAGGCACATTTCCTACGCTTGAAGGTGACATCAGAACGGATGTTGTTATAGTCGGCGGCGGTCTTGCAGGTGTTATGTGTCTTAAAGAACTGACTGACCGCGGTATTGACTGCGTTCTTCTTGAAGCGAAGACAATCGGGTCGGGTGTTACGGCAAATACAACGGCAAAAATAACATTTCAGCACGGGCTGATTTACGATAAACTTATAAAAAAATACGGCACCGAAAAAGCTCATATGTATCTTTCAGCAAACAGAAATGCTCTCGGGAAATACAGAAAGCTTTCAGAAACTTATTCCTGCGATTTTGAAGAAAAGGATGCATATGTCTATTCTTCGGATGACCGTGAAAAGATTGAAACTGAAATAAAAGCTTATGAAAAACTCGGCGTGAAAGCCGGATTTTGTGACAGCATTCCTTTGCCCGTCAGCTGTGCAGGTGCCGTAAAAATAAAGGATCAGGCACAGTTTCATCCTCTGAAATTTCTTTACGGTGTTGCTGAAAATCTTAGAATATATGAAAACTCAAAAGGGAAAGAATTTCTGCCCGGTAAAGTAAAATGCGAAAGGGGAACTGTTACAGCAGAAAAAATTATTGTGGCAACGCATTTTCCCGTACTCAATAAACACGGTGCTTTTTCTCTGAAACTTTATCAGCACCGTTCATATGTAACGGCAATTGACAATGCTCCCGATGTGAACGGAATGTATCTTGACGAAAAACAGGGCGGTTTTTCTTTCAGGAATTATGAAAATCTGCTTCTTGTCGGCGGCGGTGACCACAGAACGGGAAAAACGGGCGGTTCATATAATGTTCTTTATGATTTCTGCAGAAAAAATTATCCCGATTCACATGTTAAATACTCTTTTGCAACCCAGGATTGCATGTCTCTTGACGGTATGCCTTATATCGGACGGTATTCGGACAGTTCCTGCGATATTTATGTTGCAACAGGCTTCAACAAATGGGGCATGACCTCTTCACTTGTTGCCGCCGATATTTTAGGCGATATGATGACGGGTAAAAAGAACGATTATTCCGCACTTTTTACCCCGGATCGCTCTGTTATGCATCCGCAACTTCTTGCAAACATTTTTCATTCGTTTACGGGACTTATTACGCCGACAGTTCCGAGATGTCCGCATCTCGGATGCGCTCTGAAATACAACAAAGATGAACATTCGTGGGATTGTCCCTGTCACGGGTCAAGGTTTTCAGAAAACGGAGAGCTTATTGATAATCCGGCAACAGATGATTTGAAAAAGTGAGGAGATAAAATGAAAATAGCTTTTTTTGATGCAAAGCCTTATGATAAACCGTCTTTTGAAAAGTACGGTAAAGAATCAGATATAACATTCAAATATTTTGAAACAAGGCTTAATGAGGATACGGTTGAACTCGCACGCGGTTATGACGGAGTATGTGTTTTTGTGAATGATACGATAAATGCTCCTGTTATTGACCGTCTTTGTGAAATGGGAATTAAAATTCTGGCTCTGAGATGCGCAGGGTTCAATAACATTGATATGAAATATGCATTCGGAAAAATCCATGTTTTCCGTGTGCCTGCTTATTCGCCTTATGCCGTCGCAGAGCATACAATGGCTCTTCTGCTTACATCAATCAGAAGAATACACAAAGCATATATCCGTTCAAGGGATTTCAATTTCAGCCTTTCGGGTTTTACGGGTTTTGACCTTCACGGCAAGACGGTAGGTGTTATCGGCACGGGTAAAATCGGCAAGGTGTTTATTGATATATGCCGCGGTTTCGGAATGAATGTGCTCGCTTACGATAAATTTCCCTCAGAGGGTCTTGACAACGGTGACACAATCCGTTATGCTGAGCTTGATGAACTGCTTGCACAAAGTGATATCATTTCACTTCATTGTCCTCTTACTGATGAAACGCACCATATGATTGATGCTGAAGCTATTGAAAAGTGTAAAAAAGGTGTTATAATTCTCAATACATCAAGAGGCGCTATTGTTGATGCAGCGGCACTTCTTGAGGGTATAAAATCAAGAAAAATAGGTGCCGCATGTCTTGATGTTTATGAAGAGGAATCTGATCTGTTTTTTGAAGATAACTCAGGTCATATTCTTGAAGATGATGTCCTCGCAAGACTCATTTCAATGCCGAATGTGATTGTTACATCACATCAGGCGTTTTTAACCGAAGAAGCACTTGAAAATATTGCAGAAACAACGGTTATGAACATTGTTGATTTTGAAAAAACGGGACAATGCCCCAATGAGGTTTGTTACAGAGGCGGAGTTGCAAGTGACTGCAAGGACGGAAAATGCTTCTGATACAAAAAACGAAAGGAATGTTTAAATATGCATTTATTGAAAAAACAGGAAGGCTGTTATGAGGGGCAGGCGGACCCGTTTATTCTCAAAAGCGGCGGAAGATATTATATTTATGTAACAGGCCACGATGCAGTTTATGCTTATCAGTCAGACAATCTTTTTGAAGGCTGGGAATATTACGGTAAAGTGCTCACAAAAGAGGGACACGACTCTTTCTGGGCTCCGAGCGTAATTGAGCTTGACGGCAAGTTCTATATGTATAATTCAATTGAAATTTATGATGATGAACCCGATAAGGGCGGTCACAGAGGTGCAATGCATGTAAGTGTTGCCGATAATCCGTTAGGACCTTTTGAAAATCCCGCAAGAATTCTGCATCCGTTCTCAATCGATTCACATATTGTTCAGAATGAAGCAGGGCTTTTCCTTTTTTATTCTGCAAATAAGTTTGAGGGTGAAAGAATCGGCACATGCATTTATGTTGACAGAATGCTTGACCCGTTTACTCCCGAAGGCAAGCCAGTTCTTGTGGTTGAACCAACAATTGATGAAGATATTTATATGAAAGACAGGTATAAGAAAGGTCAGCATTGGCACACAATTGAAGGTGCATGTTATTTTAAAGAGGGTGACTGGCATTATCTGATGTATTCGGGCAACTGCTTCACAACTCCTACATATTATATCGGCTATGCAAGAGCAAAAACAGACGAAACAGACCTTACAAAGATTAAATTTGAAAAATATCCCGATGAAAATACTTATCATCCCGTATTGAAGGCAAATGAATTTGAGGAAGGTACGGGACATCACTCAATGATAAAAGAAGACGGTCAATGGTATGCAGTTTATCACGCAAGGGATTACGGCGATGAACTTAATGCTTTTGATGCGAGAAATGCAAGAATCTGTAAGCTGAATGTTGAGGACGGCATCATCACGGCTGAAAGATATGAAAATCATATATAACATTGACTTACAGTCGTAAAACGGATATAATAAAAACAGAGGAGGGATGATATGTGTACCCGTAATCAGGCAATTTCAATATTGAATGAAACTTTTAAAATGTGTAATGAGACATTGGACTGTGTTGTGTCCGATGCTTATCTGTACGGTTCATATGCAAGGGGAGACTATCATTCCGAGTCGGATGTCGATATTCTGCTGACTATTAATAAGGCACCTGAAGAACTTGCGGCTTACAGAAAGATTATTGCCCGTATTTCCAGCGAACTGAGCCTGAAATATGATGTTACTGTTTCCGTGACACTCAAGTCAAAAGAACAGTTCAGAAAGTATTCGGATATTCTGCCCTTTTATAAAAATGTTCTTGCGGAGGGAATCAGATATGCCGGATAAAAATAAAAGAGCATTGGCAGAGGTAAGAATGGAACACGCAGAAGAATGTCTTGAGGCGGCAGAAAACCTTATCGGTTGTTTTAATTATAAAAGTGCAGCCAATCGTTCTTATTAAGCAATTTTTCATGCAATGAGAGCTGTTCTTGCTTTTGATGAAATTGATATGAAACATCACAGCGGAGTCATTTCCGAATTCCGTCGGCTGTATGTAAAAACAGGTATATTCGGTGCTGAAATGTCTGAGATTATTTCTTTGCTTTTTAATGTCCGTACTGACAGTGATTATGATGATTTTTATGTCGTTTCAAAAGAAGAAACAATCGAACAATTTGAAAATGCAAAGTATTTTCTGAATGTTATCGAGAAATATTTAAAAACAAAATAAGATGAAAGACCGTGGCTGAAAAAACCACGGTCTTTTTATGTCACAATTATATTGACATATTTTTCTTTTTTGTTTATAATCAATATGTATAACTCAAGGAGGTTATTATCATGAAAAAAAGATTTACAAAAATCATTTCATTCGTGCTTTGTTTTGCAATGCTCCTTTCATGCGGCAGCGTTATTACGTTTGCAGCAGAAGAAGGCGGTGTTTCATTCGGTGACACAATTGCAAAAGGTTTTTACAATGCTCTCAACGGTATTGTTGAAGGTCTTGTAAGTGCGATATGCAAACTTTATCCCAATCCTGCAGATTGGCAGAATCTTTCTGATTATGACAGCGACGAAGTAGGCTTTATGGCAGGTCGTGAAACATATCAGACAGGTGCTGAGGAAGGCAATTTCTGGAGCCTCGGCTATGCAAGTCTCAGCGTACTTCCCGAAGATGTTGACGAAGGTAAGTACAATCTCGGCAGAGACCTTATGAACAAAATTGCAGAAGGTGTTTATGACGACCAGCGTGTCCGCGTTGCTGTTATTGATGATAACAGCGGTGAAGGTGCAGTTGTTATGGGTGCTGTTGACGGTATGGGCGTTACATCAACTGATGTCCGTGCTATCCGTGCAGGTGTTCTTGCATACTGTGAAGAAATCGGCTTCGATGTCGCAAGCATCAACTTCTCAGCAACTCACGCACATTCAGTTCTTGACACTCAGGGTGTCAGCACAGAGTTCTTCAAGAAGCTCTTCTTAGGTTTTGTTTATAATGCAATGGGCAAAACAGAATCAGTTCCCGGTATGGAAGCTGCAGATTATTTCAAACAGTATTTCATTGCACAGTCAATTGAAGCTGTTAAGCTTGCAATTGCTGATATGGAAAGCGGCAAACTCTACTTTGATGAAATCGATTTCAGCGATTTTATCAAGGATAAGAGAGGTCTCATTGCCAAGGAAGATGTTCCCGCAACAGCAGCTCTCTGCTTCGTTCCTGATTCAGGCAGTGAAACAACATACATCACAGACATCACATGTCACGCAACATCATTCAGCGCAAGCAACGGTCTTGTAGGTTCTGACTATATTTACTACATGGATAAGTATCTCAAGGAACAGACAGGTGCTAACCTTGTTATGGTTCCCGGTGCAGTTGGTCAGATGTCAAGAGAAATTGAGGTTGACACAACAGGCATGACAGAGTGGGAAGACATGGGTGCTTCTGCAAAGGCTCTCGGTACAGAGTTTGCAAAGCTTGTTCTCGCCGCTGATTTCTCTAATGAACTTGACCCCGTTCTCAACGTTACACATAAGGAAATTTTCATCACTCCCGAAAACAGCATTCTTGTTCTCGCATGTGAAATCAGACTTGTTAACAACAAGGTATTCCTTGATAAGAACGGCGATGCACTTATGCCCTCAGAAATGGGTTATCTTGAATTCGGCAACGAGTTCGCATTCGCAATTATGCCCGCTGAGTTCTATCCCGAAACATTCTGGGACGATGAAATCACAAACGGCACAACATGGGATGGTACCGAATGGCCTTACGACAGCCTTGCTCAAGCAGTTGAAGGCGTGACAATTTACCCCATCAGCATCACAAACGATGCTCTCGGTTATGTTCTTACAGATAACAACTTCGCATTCATGGGCCACATTATCGGCGAAGAAATCGCTGACGAAGTTCTCTCGGTAGGTAAGCACATGGGTTCATTCCTTGTTGAAGAATACTACTCAATGATTGAAAATTTTGTAAAATAATCAAACGGATTTAAAAGAGGCATCTGCTTGGCAGGTGCCTTTTTCTTCAAACGGGCGATAACTCATCGCATATACAGGTATATCCGGACAAATCAGAATTTGTCGGGTTCAATAACGTAGGGCGGCTTGCCCTCAAGCCGCCGATTTGTCGAAGATAAATTGGAAATCGTTAGATTTCCACATGTTGAACAAATTGATTACAATAAGAAACTCAATTGAACGGTGTTCCACCGTTATTGCTTCATTATATTACGCAATCGGCGGGTTGAGGGCAACCCGCCCTACGTAATTTGTTTATATTACGAACGGACGCCCAATGGGTGCCCCTACGAGGATATCAAATCATTATGCATTGTGCATTATGAATTATGCATTAAACAGCCCGACAAATTATTGTTTGAGCCTTCGGGCTCTTTTTTTTTATGCTTAAATTCGTTTTAGCGACATATATATTTTCTGAGGTGAGGACAATAAAAAAGAATATTATGAAACCGCGTCATTTCAGGCTGTCGGTAAAGATATACATAATCTTTGCAATTATTATAATTTTTATTTCGGGGTATATTTCAACATTCAAGATTGTTGTTCCCGAAAAAATTGTTTATATAGCTTCTGCAGTTGCATTGCCGAACGGTTTCATTTCAGGAATAAAAGAACTTAAAAATTCATTGATGAAGAATCTCGGAATATATAACAACACAAAACAACACAATCAGAAAGACGGAAATGTTGCAGACCTTGAAACAAAACGGCAGTTTCATGACCTTTCGGTTACTCCCGATGATATCATTGAAAACGAAGAACTGCTGAGAAAACAATTCAGAAAAAAAAACATAACGCCCGACGGGGTCATAAAAGAAAAAACTTACATCTCCTATCAGGCAAGCGATTCATTTAAAAATGTTTATGTAAGAAATGTAACCGTGGATTCCGACATTGATATTCAGGGAATAATAAATAACGGTTGTCCACTTCCGATAAGTGATTACTCAAAGCCGACAGTTCTCATTTATCACACTCATTCAACCGAATGTTACACACCCTTTAATAACGGAACATTTTCAACAACTTCTGAAGAACGAAACAACAATAAAAATCTTAATATGATACGTGTGGGTGAAGAACTTGCCGCAGTTCTGAGATCCCGCGGAATCGGTGTAATTCACGACACAACAATTTACGATACCGTCTACACGGGGGCTTATGACAAATCACGTCAGGGAATAACGGAAATTTTAGAAAAACATCCGTCAATTATCATCACCCTTGACGTTCACCGTGATGCAATTCACTATGACGAAAAAACAAGAGTAAAGCCCGTTGCTGAATTCGGCAATAAAAAAGCGGCACAGATGATGATTCTCACAGGTGCCGAGGGAGGAAATGTTGATTCGTTTCCGTCATGGGAAACAAATCTTTCCTTTGCGGTTAATCTGCAGAAAGCCGTAAATGATAAATACGAAAACCTTATGAAACCGATGTATTTCTGCAACAGAAAATACAATATGGATATGACACCGTATTCATTACTCATTGAAACAGGTACTGACGTGAACACATTGTCGGAAGCGGCATATTCGGCAAGACTTTTAGGCGATGTACTGGCTGAATTTATAAAAGAAAACATAAAGGAAAAACACGAATGAAAGAATCAAAAAAAATAATGAGATTTTTCATAATCACAACAATATGGATTCTGTTTGTGACAATTACACTTGCAGGGCTTGTCACAGCCGCAGAAAGAACAGAATTTATAAACAGCGGGAAAGAAAGCCAAACAATAATTTGTCGAGCTCTTTCAAATTCGCAATTTGAAATGCTCAATTCGCAATTTCGGAAGCCCTTCGGGCTTGAATTATATAAATGGGTCAAAGGGCGAAGCCCTTTCCACAATTGAGCATTGAGCATTGAGCATTGAGAATTTTTGTCGAACTTTAGTTCGACAAATTCTGATTTATCG
>JAZSPR010000060.1:0-16757 GCA_045537555.1 Acutalibacteraceae bacterium
TTAACAAAAATATATCCGTCAAGTTTCTCTTTCCAATAGTCTATTGAGTAGTGCGTTTCAATTTTTTGGTCAGTCAGGTACAGAACGGATTTTCTGTTTTCGATTGCGATAAACATAATCTTATTGAGATATACTTTGCAAAGTACATCCTTGTTGCAAGTCTGAACAATTATCACTGAATTACAATTTACCTCATCACCCAATGAAATACAAATTCTTTCACAACCGTTGCATGTTGTTATACTGTAATCTATATCGTTTGCATCTAATATCTCAATTATTTCTGCTTTTGTTTTTACTTCTTTTACTGCCATAATCACTTTTCCTTGATTTTATAAAAATTCTCTTATATCTATAAAGTGCAGTTAATAGGAAAAAGTAACACTTAAAATAATTATTTTTCAAAATTTGTCGAAATGCATAATTATAAGAGCATTGACTTGTGGAAATGTTCCAATAACTAAATACCCCGTCTTGCCTGAAAAAGAACGAGTTTGACAGGGTGTTTATTTCTGTTTGTTGTATCTAAACTTGGTAAAAATAGAGCGTTTTTGTCGAAAAAAAAGCGTTTTTGTAAAGTGGATTGAAGATAAGTTGTATTTGAAGTAATTTTATACTATTGAATATGTTAGGAGAAATAAAATATGAGAATGAAATATGTGTATTATTTATTAAAAAGGAACATTAAAACTTTAGAAAACTTTCAATTGGTGAATGATCCATATAAAATAGGTACTTCAACAACCAATAGAGGAAAAGTCTTTAATTGGCAAGAATGCAGATTAGCATTTTTAGAAATAAGAAGAATTCCGATGTTTAATGATTTTTGTACAATGGTGTTAGAAAATTCTTTTTTTGCAACAGAAAAGGATGAGTTTTATATTCCTTACGATACTTATCAGAAAATTCAAAAAGACTATAACCTTTTCATCATACAAGTAAATACAATTATATCATTTTTTGATTCAGTTGGCTTTTCTGAAACTGAATATGGTTTTGATGTTAAAATGCCTTCTACAGAAGATTTTGATGAATTTTCAAAAAATATTGAGCTTTTTAATAAGGCACTAAATCAATGTCCATTTTTGTGTGTTGAAAATGAAAAAATAAAATTAAAAAAGACTGATATTGGTTCAATTTGGTTTGAGTTTTTTATAATCGCAACAAGTGGATCAATAATTCTGGTTAATTTGGCAAAGATAATAGATAAGTGCATAAAAATTATGTCACATTATAAATCTTTAAAACAACAAGAAGAATTATATAAGAAAGCAAAACTTGGAACAGATCAGATAAAGACACTTGTTGAGTGTAATACAGAAATTATAAAGACTCTTACTGATGAATGTATAAAAGAATTGAAAGAAGAAATTCCTAATATTGAAATTAAAGATGATGGAAACGAACGAGTTCGATATACATTAGATACTTTAGTTAAACTTATGGATAAAGGAATGGAAATTTATGCATCTATTGATGCATCACAGGAAGTCAAAGATTTGTTTCCAACCTCGAATGAGTTGATTTTTTTACCAAAACCCCAGAAACTGCTTGAATATAAAGAGGAAGAATAAACTTATTCAAAGGCGACTAGAGAAAAAACTCTTGTCGCCAATTTTTTATTTATATATTATTTCTTCACATACAATCTCCCTCACTCGTGCCTCAATATTCTCAATCCTTTGCACCCACTCCGACTGATTTTCTTCTTTTAGTTGCTCCGTAATACCTTCAGCCTCTTTCATCTGCTCAATTAAGAGTTCAAACATTTCATTTGCCTGCTTTTCCACTTTAGCACAGTGCTGATACAGTTCGCCTTGCATAAGAAGTGAATTAAATAATGCAGACTTATATTTTTCGAGATAAGATTTATGCATCATTCCCCATTTGCCGAGTCTGATATTTGCCTCTTCAGGTGGCAGTTTGATATTCGGGATAAGATAACCGTTTACTTCTCGGTATGTAATTTTCATTTAATTCATCCTTTCATTTTTCTTATTTGTCATAATAACGCTAATTTTTGGCTCAAAAAACTAATTGTAAACAAAATGTAAACGAGTGATTTTTGCAAATTTTGCTTACGATAAATCCGCCAACCCCAAAACACCCGTAACCCCAGTAAAATAGGGCTTTTTCACCACCTTTCGTGTCGAAATTTGTGTAAGATTTTGTGTTGCTTTTCGCTTAACAGGGTGACAGCAATCAAATCAGATAAGGTTTAATGGGGTATATTTTCACCGCAACTTCGTTAAAAAGCCTCGAAAGGCGACAGCCTTTCTTCATTTTTTGCCTTGCTGCGATAAAAATCTCCACCCATTAAACTTCAAAGAATCTTAAATCCCCGAGTTGTGGAGCATTTGGGATTTTCTTCGACGAAGCAATACTTCCGTATTACAAGGAGAAAAAATTTCAAAGGCGCCGCAAATCGAGGATTTAAGACTTATCTGATTTGATTGCTGTCACCCTATGGTTCTATTTTAACATCTACAGGTGCCATTGCCGCGCCCATATTATTAGGGTCGGTGATACCTTTATCAACAATTTTTCCGAACATGACTTTATCGATTATAATTCCGTCGGGCTTGCCGTATTCGAGGAGCGCGGCGCCTGCAGCTGTTGCGGTACGCTGTGCCGTGGGTGTTCTCTGACCGCCGTATTCAAGGGGAAAACGGAACTGTTTTTCTGCTGAGCAAAAATGAGACGATGTCGATGCAATCGCCGTCTGAGCCGCTCCCGAATCAACAAAAACAGATGCATTTGCGAGAGACAGTACCATAGTCGAACACGCACCATACATGCCTATAAACGGAATATTCATATCCCTTATTCCGAAAGTTGCACCCGTACATTGATTAAGAAGGTCACCTGCAAAAATGCAGTCAATTTCATCTGCTGTTTTTCCTGCATTTTCAATTGCAAGTGTCACAGCCTTTTTCTGAAGCTCACTTTCTGCTTTTTCCCATGTTGACTGCCCTATTCCGTCATCGGGAAAAAGAAAATCAAAATCATCCCTGAGAGGTCCTTCGCTTTCTGTTTTTGCTCCCACTCCCGCACTTCCCGCAACACGTGTCTGTCCCGAGAGTTTCAATACATTTTTTCCGATTCTCTGCATATTAATCACCACAAATGTTTTTCTCAGAAAAAGTAAAGATATTCACAATATTATTGCATTATTTTTCATATTCAGCTATAATCAAAGATAAGAAAATTTATGGAGTGATATTATGACTTTTATCGCATCACTTGTTGCAGGACTGATCATCTGCACTATCGATGTCGTATTTTTCAGAAAAAACAATAAAATCAGCACAACTGTTTTTACAATGATTTCAGATGTTGCCGTATCAATACTTATCGCACTTGCAGTATCGGATGTATATTACAAATATTCAGACGGTTCATCATTCTTCCCTTTATCATCACATCCGTCATATTTTCCTTTTATCTTTTTTGCGGTAACACTCTTATCAGGGTTTCTGTGGATATTCCTTTCTGCCGCAATTAACGGAGTGCTCCGTTGCCGTCCCGAAGATGTAAAAACAAAAAGATCGCTTGCTCTTAAAATAACCTCAATTATATTTACAACGCTTGGTACAGCCGCTTTCACAGGTACAATATGGGGCAAAGAAACATTTGGTGACCTCTCACCTGACCAGCTCGTTATCAATCTTTTCACACCGAAAGACGGCACAAGCGACGACATAATGAACACACTCTGGACGGGACCTGTGCTTAAAACGGTTGCTGTAGTCATATTTGCTTCAATTTTAATATTCTCAACAAAAGAACTTTTTTATAAGCACAAAAACAAAGAAAAAAGAATTTTTTCATCCCTTGCAAAAAAAATTACAAGCATTGTACTCTCCTTTGCACTTTTTGTCGGAGGTTGTGCATACGGTATTGCTCAGTTCGAACTCATAAAGGTAATGAGAATGTATGTTATTGACACACCATTTATTGAAAATAATTTTGTCGACCCGAGAGAAGTCAAGCTTCAGTTTCCCGAAAAGAAAAGAAATCTTATACATATCTATCTTGAGTCAATGGAAAACTCATATGCTTCAACCGATATGGGCGGTTATATGGAAGAAAACCTGATAAAACCGCTTACCGACCTTGCGGAAGAAGGAATAAGTTTTTCGCACCGTGAAAAAGGTCTCGGCGGTCCTGTTTCGACACCGGGCTGCACATGGTCAGTAGCTTCAATGGTTAACATGAACGGCGGAATCCCCATGAAAGTCCCCACAGGCGGTAACAGTTACGGTTCGGCGGACAACTTTATGCCCGGAGCAATAATGCTCGGTGATATCCTTGAATCTCAGGGATACAGACAGACTGTAATGTTCGGCGCAACGGCAAGATTCGGCGGACTTAACTTCTTCTACGAAAGCCACGGTAATTTTAAAATCCTTGACTACGATGCGGTAAAAGCCAACGGGTGGATACCTTCCGATTACAAAGTCTGGTGGGGTTTTGAAGACGATAAACTTTTTGAATATGCAAAAGATGAAATCCGAATTCTCAATGCAACGGGGAAACCGTTTAATTTCGTAATGGAAACTGCCGACACGCATTTCCCTGACGGTTATGTCGGCAAAAACACTCCCACACCGCGTGATAATCAGTATGCAAACGTTATTGCTTACAGTGCTTCGGAAGTTACGAAATTTGTGCGCTGGATTCAGGAACAACCGTTCTATGAAAACACAACGATTGTTCTCATCGGCGACCATCTGAGTATGGACACAAAATTCTTCCGTGATTTCGATGAAGAATATCTCAGAACAACATTCAATCTTATCATCAATCCGGCTCCTGAGCTTATGAACATCCCTGAAGAAAGAACTCAGAACCGTTGGTGGTACAACGCTGATATGCTTCCCACAATTCTTGCAAGCATCGGTGTTAAAATCGAAGGCGAAAGACTGGCACTCGGAACCAACCTTTTCTCAGATGTTCCTACTTTGTTTGAAGAAAACGGCGGTGAAAAAGGCTGGAAAAACATCAGTAAAAAGTTTGAATACAAGAGTGATTTCTATAATAAAAATATTCTTGAGGGCGACAATAAACCGTTTGATACAAAAAATGTAACTGAATATTAATAACAAAAAAAGGTGCTGACTTTTTCATAAAGTCAGTTCCTTTATTTTGAACAATATGTTATAATACCCGTGAGGTGTATTTTATGAAAAAAAGATTTTTTATTTTAATTCTTGTTTTACTCAGCTTTTTATTAAGCATAAATGTTTCTGCAAAAACCGTTCTTGCGGGAGACATGAATTCCGACGGCAGAATTACGGCATCGGATGCAAGAACCGTTCTGAGAATATCGGCAAAGCTTGAAACAATTGATGAATCATTATTTCCGCTTGCCGATGCGGATAAAAACGGAAGAATCACATCAGCCGATGCCAGAAAAATTCTTCGTATTGCATCAAAGCTTGATGAAAACATATATACCGAAATTTCACAGATTGTTTATCTGAATGAGTTTATGATTTCCGACGATTACCTCTCTGTTTTTTCGGCAGGGTGCGAAAAAAAGAAACAGGACGGTTTTGTTTTCAGTTACAAAGATGAAATTCTTGTTCTTGACGGCGGTGTTGCCGATACAGGTGATGATTCGGTATTTACGCATCTGATGAAAATAAGGAAAGAACTTCTCCCTGACGGTGTTGATGAATCCGATGAAAACTACAGGCTGAAAATAACGGCAGTTATCTCACATTTTCATACTGACCATATGAATACGTATATTCATGATATTATTCCGTCATCTTACATTGAAATTGACAGGGTTTATCTCACGGAACAGTCTGTTTTTGAAAACACCGAATTATATAATATCTGTGATCCTTTCTATTACTCAGACGGTGCTATTGATACTAAGGGCAGACTGAAGTTTTTGAATATCCTTGGGGAATATTCACCTGATACGCAGATTATTTATGTGCCTTTCGGTGAAACGATGCAGATAACATCTTCTGACGGCAAAGTTGATTTTGACCTGTTTGCACCCTCTGAAGACTGGGGAACTGCGGAAAGAGCCTCTCATCTGCTCGGAATTTATTATAACGGCGGAAAAGCGTCAGACACGGCAAAGGATTTCCCGAAAGCTGTTGTAAACTCAAATTCAATGTGGATGAAAGTCACTTTCGGTGAGAAAACAATGCTTTTCACGGGTGACGTGATGAAAAAAGCAAAAAATGCGTATTCACCCGATTCACCCGATTATGCGGAAGAACCCTTTGATGTTATGTTATCATATTATGCCGACAAATGCGGTAAAGATGTTTTTGATACGGACATTGTAAAATTCCCGCACCACGGACAGGTCCGTCCCGAAGCCTCAAAAGGCGTTTTTGAAGTTTTCAGACCCGAATTCATCATCTGTACGGCAACAAATTTCAGAGAAACAACAGTCAATAAAGCACAGAAATTCTGGGATGAATATGACGGTGCATATTCTCTCTCTGACGGCAACGGAATGTATATTTTCACAGACGGAAAAGCCGTTACCGTAAAAAAGGATAACGGGACAGCTGAAATAATTGATTCAGAAGGAAAAAGAACAAACATTAAAGGCGAAATACTTGTAAAATAAAAAAATTTCTGTTAGAATAAAAATACATATTATACGGGAGGTCATTTTATGGCTAAAGAAAACAAGACTACCATCAACTGGCAGACTTCTCCTATTGAAAGAAATTCATATCTCGTCTATTTCACGGGACAGAATATCTTCTATTTCCTTGTCGCAAGTTATCTTACAACCTATCTTATGATGACGGGCATCGATATGGCAAAAGCAGGTGTCGTTGTGCTTGCAGTCAAGGTATGGGACGCTGTCAATGATGCACTTTTCGGTGCAATTTTTGACAAAATCAAGTTTAAAAACGGTCAGAAATGTCTTCCGTGGGTAAGAATTTCAACACTTCTTATTCCTGCCGCTTCAATTATCCTTTTTGCAATTCCCACAGCGGCAAGTGAAACAGTAAAGCTTCTCTGGTTTGCCCTTGCATACATATTCTGGGATACGGCATACACAATCTGCGATGTGCCCATTTACACAATGGTTACAACCATAACATCAAACCTTGATGAAAGAAACTCTCTTATGTCAAGAAGACAGATTTTCAGCGGTGTCGGTATTGCTCTGATTACAGGTATATTCACTATTCTTCCCAGTGAAAAAGTGGGCTTGAGCTACACATGGACAGTTGTTATCGCATCAATTATCGGTGCAATTGTTATGATCCCCATAGGTCTTACCGGCAAAGAGAGGAATTATGTCAGAAGTGAAAGTGAAGAGAATTTCTCCATTATTGAGATGTTCAGATACCTTTTCAAAAATAAGTATCTTCTCATTTTCTACGGCGGATATATTGCCGCAAACTCATTCCTTACAAACAATACCCTCGGTATAGTTGCCTCATATTATCTTTTCGGTGATTCACTTTTCAGTCTTGTTATCGGTGCAATCACAACTCCTGCTCAGCTTGTTGCAGCATTGCTTGTTCCTTCTGTTATCAGAAAATATGATAAATTCAAGGTTTATTTCTGGAGTAATGTGGGTATCATCATCACAAGTGCCCTCATCTTTATATGCGGATACGGAAATATATGGGTATTCATTGCACTCAATGTTCTCAGAACTCTTCCCGCATCAATTGTAGGCATTATGAACTTTATGTTCACTCCTGACTGTGCAGAATACGGCAAATTCAAAACAGGAACAGATGCAAAGGGTATCACTTTTGCAATCCAGACCTTCTCTGCAAAGATTACAGCCGCAATATCATCATCACTCGGTATGATTATCCTCGGCTGGTTCGGTTGGAAAGAAGTTACGGCTGCAAGCTTTGAAGAACTTGCCGCAAGCGGTATCACTCAGACTCCCGAAGCAATAAAAGGCCTTTGGCTTACATATGCACTCGTTCCCGTTATCGGATATGTTATTTCAATGGCTTTCTATGTCTTCTATAAACTTAACGACAAGGACATTGAGATTATGGCAAAAGCAAACAGCGGTGAAATCACAAGAGAAGAAGCCGAAGTACAGCTTTCACGTAAATACTAATAAAAAAACAGTCCGCAGATATTTTTATACTGTGGACTGTGTTTTCAGGTGATTATATGAACAGTAAAAATATATGTATAAATGTCGGAATGAACTCCCCTGTCCCCGAAATTGAACAGATTGAAACAATAAAAAATGCAGGTTTTGACGGCGTTTTCTTCGATTGGGAAAGAAACGTTGACAGAAGTGCCGAAATCAGAAAAGCTTTGTCACACGGTCTTGAATTACAGTCACTCCACGCTCCGTTTTACGGAATGGATGACATTTTTCACGCAGATGACGCTCTTTCAGACAAAATGATAAATGACATTATCGGTACAATTGACTGTGCGGCGGAATACGGCACAGACCTTGTTATCTGTCATGCAATAATCGGCATGGACAACCATTCTCCCAACGACCTCGGCATAAAAAGGCTTGAAAGAGTTATTGAACACGCAGATAAGAAAAAAATACGTATTGCATTTGAGAATACGGAAGGTCCCGAATATCTTGAAAAGATTCTTGATGCTTACGGTGATTTACCTCATATCGGTTTCTGTTTTGACTCGGGACATGAACTCTGTTATAACAATAAAGAGGATATGCTCGGAAAATTCGGGAAATACCTCTTCTCAACACATCTTAATGACAACATGGGACAGACGGGTGATGAAATAACATTTTATGATGACTCACATCTTCTCCCCCTCGACCACGGCATCGGAGATTGGGAAGGAATTGCACAAAGACTTCATAAATGCAATTTTGACGGTCCGCTTACATTTGAATTGGTATGTAAAAACCGTCCTGAAAGAACTGTCAGCGATAAATATGAAAAAATGACATTTGAAGAATACATCACCGAAGCTTTTAAAAAGGCGGATGAATTCAGGAAAATATATAACAATCAATAATTCAATCTGTCTAATTCAGATATTGACATTTTATCCGTTTGAATTATAATATTATCATAAAAAAGAATTAAAGGGGTAATCATAATGAAAAAAATTGCAAAGAATATCTTCTGCATACTTTTGACTGCCGTAATGTTTGCAACAGCAGTTGTTCCGTCTTTTGCTATGGAAAACTTTATATGGGATGCAATATGGGAATCTGCTGATGCAAAAGCAGGTCTTGTCATGTTTGTGGGCTCTGACGAAACAGAAAGAAACTTCACATGGTATACTGAAACAGAAAATACTCCCGTTATCACTCTCGCAACAAATCTTCTTATGATTGGTGCAGAAGATTTTGAAGGCACAACAGAAAAAGCATCTGACGGTGATTTTGTAAACCACGTAACAGTCACAGGGCTTGACTACAGCACCACATACTATTATAAAGCTGCAAGCGGTGATTATGAATCAGCAGTTTATTCATTCACAACAGCTTCTGAAGACGAATTCAAGGCTGTTTATATGACTGACATTCACATCACAGACGACAAAGAAAATACAGAATCTCTTTATAATACATCATTCAATTTCAACAACACACTTGAGGATGTTGTTGCAAGAGAAAGTGATGTTTCTCTTATTCTTTCTGCAGGTGACCAGGCAAGTGACGGTCTTGAGGCTGAATACAAAGCTTTCACAGTTTCACCCCTTCTCAAATCAATTCCCGTTGCAACAACAATCGGCAATCACGACAGAAAAGGTGTTGAATACAAGACATTTACAAACCTTCCCAATGAGTATGAAGAAGCAAAGGTTTCATCTTATGTCGGAGATAACTACTGGTTTGTAAAAGGCGATGTTCTTTTCCTTGTTGCTGACACAAACAACGCATCAGGTGAAGACCATGCAGCATTTGTAGAAAAAGCCGTAAATGCCAACCCTGATGTAAAATGGAAAGTACTTATGGCTCACCACGACCTTTACAGCGGAAGAATTCCCAGCCGTGAAAGCGAAAATACACTCATCCGCATGATGTGGGCACCTATTGTTGACGAATTCGGCATTGACCTTGTTCTTCTCGGTCACAGCCACTTCTACACAGTTTCAAATGTTCTTTATAACAACAGGACTGTAGCTCCCCTTGCCCCCGAAATGGTTGACCCCGCAGGTACAGTTTATATGGTTTCCTGCTCAATCAACCGTCCCAGAGAGGAAGAAGAACTCGGTCTTAATGAAAATTTAATCGGTTTTGATTACCTCACAATGGAGCCCACATACAATATTCTTACCTGCAACAACGATTCAATCACGGTTGAATCATACGAAGTGGGCGCAGACAAAGCATTCAATTCATTCACAATCACAAAGACAACCGATGACGGCGGTCACGAATACAAGGAATCTTATTTCGCATCACTCTTCAACAACCTTGTAAGAAAAATAGGTTCAATCTACGCTATTTTTAATAATATCGGCAGATACAGCGACCTTAAAGAAGACGGATTTGATGTAAACTTCTTTGATTGCCTTTTCGGAAAATAAAAATTTACTGAAAATAACAGCGGCTGTTGCTTCTCCGCAAGCGGAGAAGCAACAGCCTCGATTTTTTTATTTTGCTTTATTTTGGCATTTGCGTTTCAATGTCTGTAATACCTATAATATAATCAGCGGATAAATCGTAAAATTCGCATAATTTGATTATATGGCTTACTTTCATTTCGTTTTCGCCTGTTTCATATCGTCTGTATTGTTCACGCTTTACTCCGATACCGTCTGCAACCTGTTGTTGTGTCAGGTCTTTGTCTTCCCGTATATTTCTGATTCTTTGTGTTATTTCCATAATTACAGTACTCCCATTTTGTCTGTTATGCTGATTTTAACACAAAAGGAACAAAAGTATTGCGAAAGGAACAGAAGTGTGGCATAATGTTTTTTGCGTATCCCGATTGTTGCCACACAAAAGAAAACAACACAGACTGTAAATTAACAGACTGTGTTGTTCTATTTTATCGATTACTTATATTTTAACTTTTGCACTTACACACTTATTGCCCGTGAGTTCTTCACTTCTTGCATCGGGCTGACTGAAGCCTGCATATACTGTGAAGTTCTTTGCAAAAATATCTCTGTTACCGTCTTCGTCAACTGAAGTGAATTCTCTCTTTTCAATTTTAAGAGTGACTTCCTTTTCTTCACCTACGGCAAGACTTACTCTGCCGAATGCGCAAAGGCTGTAATTTCTTACTGCAAATGATGAGTCTTCATCTTTGATATAAACCTGAAGTGCATCTTCAGTTGCTGTGTCACCGATATTCTTGACTTTGACAGTTACTTCTGCACCGTCAAAGCAGTTATCGTTTACAACATCCACATTGATATCTGTTGCAACACAGTTGCCGTAAGTCAGACCGTATCCGAAGGGATAAAGAGGTGTGCCTTCAAAATAACGGTATGTTCTGTTCTTCATTGAGTAATCGTGAATGTCGGGGAGTTCATCGATTGAGTTGTAGAATGTAACGGGGAGCTTACCTGAGGGTGAAACTTCGCCGAAGATGATTTCTGCAATATCCTTACCGCCTCTTGCACCGGGGTACCAGCATTGAAGAATTGCAGCCGCCTTATCCTGAGCCACACGAAGGTCAATTGAACTGCCTGCCATATTCAGCACGATAACAGGCTTGCCCTGTGCAAGAACATGGTCCACAAGCATTCTCTGAGGCTTGGGAAGTTCAAGTGTAACCTTATCGCCGGGGCCTGCATCGCCCTCCTCACCCTCAAGGATTTCATCAAGTCCGACAACAAGAAGGACAACATCACTGCGTTCGCAGACTGCCGAGCATTCAGCAAGAAGGTCGGGCTTGTCATGTTTTGAAAGGAATTCAACTGTATCCATCCACATGTGTGAGCCCTCTGAATAGAGAACTCTTGCATCCTCACCCATGTAGTCCTGAATTGCTTCGAGAACCGTGATATATCTTGAAGATGTTCCGTGATAGTTGCCGATAAGTGATGTTCTGTTGTTCGCATTGGGACCGATAACGCCGATTGTCTTAATATCGCTCTTTTTAAGGGGAAGAATGCCGTCATTCTTGAGCATAACGATGCTTTCTTTTGCCGCTTTGTGTGAAAGATTGATGTGTTCTTTACATTCAACAACATCGTAAGGAATTTCATCAAGCTCAGATTTATCGAAAAGTCCGAGAAGAAATCTTGTTGTAAAAAGTCTTACACATGAACGGTCAATATATTTTTCTTCGAGAATTCCTGCTTCGTAAGCTTCGAGGATTCTTTCGTAAGTACATCCGCAGTTAACGTCGCAACCCTTTTCGAGAGCGAGCTTGACTGAAAATTTCGGTTCGCTTGTAACCTTGTGATTTTCGTGGAAATCCTTGATTGCCCAGCAGTCGGAAACATAATGACCTTTGAAACCCCATTTGCCTCTGAGGTATTCATTCATAAGCACTTCGTGAGCACAGCAGGGCTCGTCATTTGTTCTGTTGTAAGCACCCATAACTGCTTCAACGTCTGCTTCCTTTACACAGGCTTCAAAAGCGGGAAGATATGTTTCTTCCATATCCTTTTTTGATGCAATTGCATTGAAAGTGTGTCTTTCGGGTTCGGGACCAGAATGAACGGCAAAGTGCTTTGCACAGGCTGCAGCTTTGAGATATTCACCGTCACCCTGAATACCCTTGACGAAATTTACACCCATTCTTGATGTAAGATAGGGGTCTTCACCGTATGTTTCGTGGCCTCTGCCCCAACGGGGATCACGGAATATATTTACATTGGGTGACCAGAATGTAAGTCCCTTGTAAATAACTCTGTCACCTCTTGTGCTCTGCATATTATACTTTGCTCTGCCTTCGGTAGAAATGACATCACCGATTTCTTTGAGCATAGGTGCATCAAATGTTGCGGCAAGACCAATTGCCTGAGGGAACATTGTTGCAACACCGGCTCTTGCAACGCCGTGAAGTGCTTCATTCCACCAGTTGTATTCGGGTACACCAAGTCTTTCGATTGCGGGTGAATCGAATCTTAACTGTGATGCCTTTTCTGCTACTGTCATTTTACTGACGAGTTCTTCAGCCCGTCTTATTGCTTCTTCTCTTGTCATTGTAATTTTCCTCTCGGATTAATATTGCTTATATAACCGTCACACCGAGATACTCGCTGTAAACATAGGGTAACGGATTCACACGTGTACCGTCAAGCCACACTTCAAAATGAAGATGATAGCCTGTTGAGTTACCTGTTGTGCCGATTGAAGAAAGGTGCTGACCTGCTCTGACATAATCGCCCACATTAACCCTGAATGAGCCTTCAAGTGCATGAGCATAACCTGTTACAACACCGCTTCCGTGGTCAACTCTTATATAATAACCCCAGCTCCAATGATAAGTCGCCATTGTGACAATACCGTCTGCCACGGCAACGATTCTTCTGCCTCGGCACGATGCATCATCAGATGAAACTATATCAATGCCGTAATGGGAATTATACGGATTATATCTCTGTGAAAGCCAGAAACAGTTGTCGGGGGCAGGCCAAACAAAAGTACCGCCCATATCTTTTGTAAGTCTCGGAGAAACAATAAGACCGTTTCCGTCAACAGGAACGCCCATTGTTCCGATTTTCACAAGCTGATTAACGGGCATTCTTGCATTGAATCTGAGAATTTCTTTTGATGAATCAACCTTTTTTCCGTCCATAAATGTATCTGTATATGAAACGACATCCTGTCCTTCAACACCTGAAACAACAGTCATGTTTGTACCGACATAAAGATTATTGTCATACTGAGAAACCACATCATAAGGGATTGCTTCAACCTTAAGATATGTTTTTGTCATTCTTATGTTGAGATTCTTTGTTCCTTCTTTTATAAGAAGAACTGAACCTTCGGGAATAACTTCGGTGTCAAGTTCTTTATTAAGAGCCGTAAGTTCTTCTTCGGTGATATCATATTTTTTGAGAATATCGTCAAGTTTCTCTTCCGCCGCAACGGTATGTTCAACGGGAGCCTCGGAATACCCTGTCATATAATCATACAACTGTGAAGCTGTCATTGATCTGACAGTATCGGGATAAAGTCCCGTAACGGTTGTAAGCTTCTGCATGAATTCAACCTTGCTGTCATCAGATGTTCCGCCATTCATATCAGCATATTCTTTGAGAACATTATTGCACACACGCAAAAATGTATCTTCACTTCCGACCGTACAAAGGAATTCACCGTCAACATACACACCGCATGCGCTGAATGTATTTTCACTCACAGCAGAAATGATATTATTGCACACTTCTTCGCTGTCATCAAGATTGTTGACTGTTGTAAGAGTGATTCTGTATTCGGGGCTTACAACATTAATGTCACTTCCGAGTGATGAGAAACGCAATTTAGCCGCTTTTTCAGATTCCTTATATGCATTTTCGTCTTTGACAGTTCCGACATTCACATCACCGAGATATACATCTACGGCAAAAGTGATGCCTCTGAAAGTTGAACTGAAAGAAACAAGAAAAACTATTGCAAGAATCGGAATCAGAGTACTGAGCACCGCTCTGTTGAATCTTTCATGAACAGAAAAACTGTGAAAAACATATCTGATAAAATGAACAAACGCCCGTCCGGGTTTTTCTTTCCAGTCTGTTTTCAGAACGGGAACGGCACGTCTGACTTCACCGATAAATTTACGGCATTCATCAATAACTGCTGTTACGTATTTTTTAATTACTTTTCCGAAATAAGTGAATATAAAGACAAAAAAGCCCGCAAAGGCTTTCATTGTCTTTTTTATAACCGACAAAAACGCCGAGCCGACAGCACAAAAAGCTTTTTTGTAACCGTATCCGAGCTCATATATGTCGCCGTATATGCTGTTGAAGAAGCTGTTCATACTGTCACCTCCATAAATCAGAATTTATCGGGCTGTACCCGATAAAAATTCGCAATTGGAAATTCGCAATTCGCAATTGATGAAGGGGCTTTGCCCCTTACCCCATTATAATGGTTCAAAAGGCGGAGCCTTTTCCGAAATTGCGCATTGCTAATTGCTAATTGTCAATTACAATAATTTATCGAGCTGAAGCTCGATAAATTATTGTTTGTCTGCTTTCATAAAACCTACCAAACTTGTTATCGCAAACTTAAGTCCGTTTGTTATAAGAAGTGCAATTGCCATACCCCATATGCCGAATGTCATTGTAAGGGGAATAACCGTTGCCGCATAAATTGCAACGTAAATAATATTAATATACATCTGGTATTTCTCACTTGCAACACGCAGAATAACTGTCATAAGGCAGTTTGATATAAAATAGAATACCTGTCCTGCACTTGCAATGAAGAAATACTGCTCTGCATCTGCATAAACATCGGGATAAAAGAGCTTTACAAAAATTTCAGATGCAATAAAGCAACCGAGAAGTGCTATAAGCCCGAGTCCTAAAAGCACAAGAGCAAAAACGGCAATCATTTTTCTTGTAAGTTTACCCTCGTACTTTGTAAGATATCCGATAAGCACACCATTGAGAGGCGTTGTAAGAAGGGAGATAACTTTACCCAGAAGTGTTGCAACATAGAATGTTGTTACCGCTTCACCGCCCATTGCAAGACCGAGTATGATTTTATCAGACTGCTGAGCAACTGCCGAAAGAAGATTTGTTGCCGAAAGAACACCCACAGATTTCATTGTTCCGCCGAAGTGCTCGGAACGGGAAAGAAGATTCTTGCCTCTGAAAATATCGCCGTTGAAAAATACAAAAAGAACAGCCGCAACTTCACCTGCAAGAATTGTAATCATCCATACGGGAGAAACAAACTTAAACAGAAGAAGACCTATGCAATAACCTGCCGTTATAATCGCATAATAAACGAAAAAGCCTTTGTAATTGAGCTTCATACGGTAATTTACATCACCGTAATACCTGAGAACGGTTGCAACCGTAAGAACGGAAAGAAGAATAAAGTGTGCCGCATTGAAAGATTTATATACAAGCAACGTTCCCGCCGCAACGGCAACACACATAACGGCTATAACGGTAAGGAACACATTATAGTCACCGTTTGTGTCCTTTTTATCCCTTGAACGGACCATTCTCGAATAGTTTGCGGCAACACCGAAAGTCGTACCCATAATAGATACGACTGCAAATATCGACTGGTAATTACCGAATGCATCCTCACCCATCCAATTATTGAGCATGGGATTTATAAGCACCTGCAACATGCCGTTCATAAGCATAAGCCCGGCAATGCTGAAAATCAGATCGGATGCTATATTAAATATTTTTTTCTTATCGGTGGCCATAAAACACTTCCGCTTAATTATTTATTTAAATCAGCAAGCATATACGATGCGTATTTCAGATCAAAATCATATGTGAGCTTGAGATTATTCTTAAACTCAAAATTGAGATATTTCTTAGTTTCTCTGGGCATCTGCCAGGCAAGCTCCTGGCTGGGGAATGTGGTTGTGAAATGAGGAATGAGAGTCTTGAATCTGAAAGCCTCGGGAGACTGAGTCATATAATATTCCTCTCTGTCAAGAGGATCGTAATTGTAATTACCGAGAGCGCCCGTAATCTTCTGACAGGTGATGACTGCATCGTTATCGTCAAGTTTTGTCAGATAATCGTCAATAAGTTCGCTTGTAACGAACGGTGCAACCGCATCAAGAATAATTATTCTTTCACAATCGGGATAGTTTGCCTGAATGTGGTCAAATGCGCTCTTGAGAGAATCAAGTCTTTCCTTGCCGTTAACTGCAAAGTCAAAACCTGAGTTTTTGAGA
>JAZSPR010000030.1:0-14831 GCA_045537555.1 Acutalibacteraceae bacterium
AAACTCAAGTCAACATACATAACAAAGCACAAAAAGCATAATACGAAATCCAATTAAGAACATTCAAATAACTCTTGATGCAATTATTTTTGATATCCAATACTTCACATCTTACTAAAATAGATTATCTGCACCAACCGAAATTAATGGCCAAAAATAGCGTAATGTCCAAATAATGACTAAATGGTGTTTTGAAAAATAAAAAAACAGAACGGGAACAGCGGATAGAATTACTGTTTTCGTTCTGTTGATTTTTATGTAAGGCTCTGAAACCGTTGATATATAAGGGATTTCGAAAGTAGGATTATTCGGGATAGCGATTTTTGGGTATAAAAAAAGTCCTCATACTTTCGTATGAGGATTGGTACGGATGTTCATAACACAAGTTGTTCTCCGGCAATACATATTTTATCTTTCGTACTATAATATATTTCCTCAGATATGGAGGAATACATAATGTCAAATATCATTGAAGATTTGTATTACAGCAACATTGAACCGCAAGAGGTTAATTCAAAATTAACACCTAAACTCAAGAAGAAACTGAGCAACCTCGCAGAGAAAGAAGAACAGCTTTCAGCAAAATTGAACGGTGATGATAAGGAACTGTTTCAAAACTATGTCAGTGCTTACATTGAATTTTCAACAACAAGTAATGCTGACAGTTTCATATCAGGCTTCAGACTTGGAGCAAAATTCACATACGACACATTTGTTAAATTATGAAAGAATTTATTTTTTCTATAGTAATATCGTCTAAACTTAAATAACCTAATTCAGAAATAATGTGTTGATTAATAAGATGCCTGTATTTATCTTCAGCAGTGGATTCGAAAAGTCGGTACAGGTTACGGCTTCGCGCGTATTTTCTTATTTTCATTGCATTTTCAAGTCCTTCAAAGTAAGGATATCCTTCCGAAAGCACGGCAATGGCTTCTCTGTTCATTTTTGATTTGAGAAGCATTGACTGTTCACTTTCATAATAAAGCTCTGATGCAAGTGTAATTATATGAAGCTTTATTTCGCCTTTAGCAGCTCCCGCTTTTTCCGAGCACCGTCATCATACATTCAACAATATCATCTTCAAAAAAAGAAAACGAATCTCTTGAATCAATCCATGAAGTATCGTTTATATCCTGCACCGATAAAATAGACGAAAACATAAAAAACGATATCAAAGAAGTTTATAAAACTTTCAACACCGTGCACACAACAAAGCCCGTTGATATTTTCGACACAAAGATTCCGTCTGAATGGGAGATTGATGGTAAAATTAATGAATATAACCGGGAATAAACTTATAAGACATTTGCCATTATTAATTTCGTGTTCTTATAAAGTTGCTCATTTTTGAAGGCTGTGATTTTCCGCCCTGTTTTCGTATAAACCTTTGCCCGCACCATATTCGGTGTGCCGTAGGGGTATGGCTTTTCAAATGAAAAATTGCTGTCGTAATCACAGAACATTACAATATCGGAAAAATCGGCAATTTCATCGTCATCAATTAAAAGACCGTCAATATCAATGCTTTCAGCCATAATGCAGGGATAACCAAAATCGTGGTCACCCGTATTTTCAGCTCTGAAAACACAATAAGAATTATGTTTATCGCCAAAAGGCTTCCATACACAGTTTCTTATTGTGAGCCGACCGTTGAAATTTGCACCGTAATCATCACGAAAATTCACAAAATGTCTGTTGATTACGGTTGTGTTCTGAATTAAAAAGTCGCCGAAACCGATAATATTTATGCCCATATGTCCGAACGTGCAATTTATGATTTTGCATCCCGTTACGCCGCAATGTGCATCAAAACGGGACATAATACAATCGGAAAGCGAAACATTCTTGCAGAAATTTGAGCCCATCAGGCCCCAGTATCTTGTATCGAGAATATCAACACTCTGGGTTATATTCTCAAGCCTCAAGCCAATAACTGCGGTACAGTTAAGGTCGTAGCTGCCCATGGACACCATCTCTCCGGGAATCTGCGATTCGGTAAAATAAGTTTTATGAGGTGTAAGACGGCAGTTGCGGATTGTAACCCCGGCACATTCAGAAACGGTGATAAAGCCGCTGTAGGGTGCACCGTGACAGGCTTCACCCGTAACGAAATGAGTGAGATTCTGCACGGTTACGTTAGAACGGCTGATATCAATATTTCTTGAATGGTAGTTATATTTTGACTCACTCTGATTTGACACGGTAGTAAAATACCCGCCCTGCACGGTAATGGGCTTATCATCAACAGAAAACGCATATGCTTTTGTGATATTCCCGTGATTCCAGTTAATTCCGCATTTAATATTTCCGCTTTCATCAACAATAAAGCAATCAGAAGCATCTGTTCCGTTGTTTTTGTTGAGTCCCTTTCGGATGTAAACCTTTTTATCTGAAAAAACCCGCACATAATAGTTACCCTTATACGGAAATTCAATTTTTTTCTGATTGTGTTCAAGAGAGGCAATTTCGGGAGTAAAGCGTTCTGCTTTTGTTGAAACCTTAAAACAGCTTTGATTTATGCTTTCAAGGTTTCGGTCGTCAATTATAAATCTTGCATTACCGAAATCGGTGTCGGTCATAATAACAGCAGTTAATGCCCTGCCGCCGATATAATATTCACCCTCATCTGCAACAACGGACAAATCATGCCTGTTTGCATATTCGTGACAAGCGACAATTGCAGGCATATCGTCTGTTTTTCCGTCACCCAAAGCGCCGAATTCTTTATAAGTAACATAATTCTTTATCATTGTTTTCTTGCCCTCCTTCAGATTTTTATAAGGAGTTATAAATAAATTCTAACAATTTTTTATATTAGAGACAATATATTTTAATAAAAACCCTGAACGGACTTTTTTGTCCGCTCAGAGTTTTTTCAGTATGATTATTTATTCTGCCGTGCCGTATAAAGCCTCACGGATTCTGTCGGGATAGTCGGTCATTAACATATCTGCGCCCGACTCAGCAAGGAATTTTGCATCTTCCGGACTGTTTACCGTCCAATACTGAACGGAAAGACCGTATTTATGAGCATAGTCGATAAAGCTTGCTCTTCCGAGGTTTGCAACAAGAAGCTTTCCGTCGTCCCAATAATAGGGCATCTGAAGCGAATCATATTTAATGTCTTCGGGACTTAATTGTTCATTTCTTATATAACTGCCATAGAAAGAAACGATTTCAAAGGGGTTGGCAGATCTGTTCAGCTTTCCGTCATAGTGCTTATCAAGATATGATGAAACATCGGGCCAGAAGCTTGCAACAACAACGCGATCTGTCATATCATATTCATTTGCCATCTCATAGATGCCGTCAACAATTTTCGGTGCCCACGGATGCGGATATTTAACTTCTATTACATATCTGAACTTTCCCGGAGCTTCTCTTTCGATGGTTTCAAAAACATCGTAAAGCTTTGTTATTCTGATATCGTCGGGAATTTCATCGCCTCTGAGCCCTCTGAAAGGATATTCGTCATCAATCATGAAATTCTCACCGAAATTAAGTCCTCTGAGCTCTTCATAGGTTTTTGAAAATACGGTTACATACTTATGTCCGAAATACTCTTCGCTGTCACTGTTCTCTTCAAGGAAAAG
This sequence comes from Acutalibacteraceae bacterium, assembly GCA_045537555.1. GTDB lineage: Bacteria > Bacillota > Clostridia > Oscillospirales > Acutalibacteraceae > UBA1081. The sequence continues at coordinate 3,597 of JAZSPR010000030.1, forward strand.
GCTGTGATAAAGAACGATTTCTCCGTCTTTTGTAAGCTGAACGTCCATTTCCATTACGGGAGAATCACTGTCGGAGTACACAAGATTGGAGTTTATGGCTCTGAGAGTATTTTCAGGTGCGGCACCTTTACCGCTTCGGTGTGAAGAAATAAGCGTATGTCCGTAGTCTGGCAGGAAGAAATCTCCTGTATTATTATTCAATATCTGCGGCTGTTCTGGTTCGGTAGGTGAAAATGTGTTAAGACACATAATACCTGCAATAAAGAAAAGCACAAACTTTTTTAATACAAGATAAACTGCGCTGAAAAGATTATTTATCATAAATAACGCTCACTTTCTTTTTAATTTTCGGAAAGCATATCAATTATTTCTTCAATGCCTTCTTCAGAATTGTTGCCTGCACCTGCAAGAAGTGCACGTCTTTCATTAAGCTCAATATACATCTGTTCACGCTTTTCGCCTACAAGGTCATAGAAGAAATAAGGAATCACCTTTATAACTCGCGGAAGAATATTGATTCCGTTAAATAAGAACCATACCTTCTGGTAAACAACCTTATTTCCCTGAGACCATGGAAGCATCGGAAGAGTTGTATCGTAACCTGACCACTTGAACAAGAATATCGTGAACATAGCATTAAGCGGTGCGGTAAGCCTTGTTATAAGATTGGTAAGAATGGAAATTGATCCGTCGGGACGCTCACCCGTTACATATTCGGTGTAATCGTTGATTTCACGGCCGATTTCACCTTCAACAACGTTTGCGGGGCCGTTGTTTATACCCGTGAGAGCATAGAACAAGGCGTATATTCCTATTGTAACCCAACGTTTATCAATGAACGGAATTGCGAGCCACATTCCGCAAACACATACAATATCCCACAGTCTTAGCACAATAAGCTCATTACGGTTATTGTTTTTGAACAATTTTGCAAACTTGGGTATAAATGAAACGGATATAATATCAATTGCATTATACGGGAAGTACGCAAGCACCGTATAAAATGTTCCGCCGAAAATTTCCTGCTGTGAAACAACGTCCCACGAATAACCGCCGTTGCTCCACCATGACGTGGCAAAGTTTGCAACGAAATTCCTCAGCATATACTTGTTTTTAAGGACATACAGAACCGTTTTTTCAATGGGGGCAGGTTTTGTCTGAAGAAGAACTCTTTCTTTGCAGTAAATAGCCGCCATTGCATTACAAACTATTCCGATAATTGCCGAGAACCATGCAAGAATTGCAAAAAGCGATGACATGGGAAGATTTATAACGCCCTTATTGTTCATTTCCATTAAAGGCAGGAAAATTGCATAAACAATGGTAGCACCTGCTTCACCGAGATATGTATTGAGAAGTCCTACAGTAATTCTGTCCTTCGGGTTTGCAGTCATTAGCATCAGCAGATTTCCTTTAGGCAGATTATATATGGTGGCAAAGGTTTCTTTCAGGAAAAGCAGAATAAAGACAAACATTATCTTTTTCGGATCGTCACCCGACGGATTTTTCAGGAATACCGCACCCGTATATAAAAATGCCGTTGAAAAGAAATACGGAAGTGCACCAAGAAAAATATAAGGTCTTGCTTTTCCGTAACGGGTTCTTGTACGGTCGTAAACGATGCCCATAAGAGGGTCGTTGAGTACGTCATATATGCTTATGAGTGCTTTGATGGCTGTAACGTACAGCATATTTATTCGCAGTACGTTTACAAAATAAAGTGTCTGATACACTTCAACACCGGCAAGGATTTTTGTTGCAAACTCCGCAATACCCGGAATTGCCAATTCTTTGCCGTCAAGAACTCTCGTATGGAAAGCCTTAACTGCTATATCGCTGTATTTGCTGAGAGAGCCTTTGTCAAGAGATGCAGCAGATTCGGATTCTGCTTCAAATATAGTATTGAATATATTTTTGTTCTCACTTGCCATCAGTCAGTCACCTCCGTTTTGCAGGATGAGTAATAATTTCCGTAGTCGGAAATTATATAAATTACCGTTTCACCTGTATTTACGGCAGTTACTGTGCCGTTTTCATCAACAGTTGCCACAGCCTCATTTTCACTGAACCAGTAGCATTTTGCATTGGTAGCATCTTTCGGATTGAACACGGGCTTGAGTTCTGCCGTTTCACCCTTTTTCAATTTAAGACTTCCTTTATTAAGGTCAACTCCCTCAACAGGCACGCCAACATGAACAAGGCATGAATCGCTGTATTCTTTTCCGTTAAACACAAAGCTTGCAGTAATAATGCTGTCACCGAATACCTTGTGGGTTTTAAGATATCCTTCGCTGTCAACACTCAGCACGGATTCATCTGAGGAAGACCAGGTAACCTCGTAATCAAGAGGATTGTCACAGGTAAGCTTTGCCTTTAACACCTCACTGCTTCCCTTTTCAACAGTCATTTCGTGCTTATCAAGAGTAACTGCGGGCCAGGTGAATTTATAAACCACCGAATCATTTGCCGTTGCCATAACGGTACAGCTTCCTAAGCTTTCATATTCACCCTGCATTTTTAAGTTTGCAGTAAGCCCGTTTACACTTTCAAAGCGCAGATATTCAATTTTATCGGAAAGACGGTTTATTTCAGCATAAAGAATAACATCGGTAACTTTTTTGTCGAATTTTTCGAGTGTGTAAACTTCTTCTGAGCCGTCGGCAATAACTTTTTCAACCGTTTCCGATTTCGGGAAAGGATTATTAAAAAAGCTTTCCGAATCGGGTTTTATTCTCACGGTTATTTTATATTTATCATAGCTGCGAAGCTGTAATGTGTTCTCACTTTTACATTCGGGACAAACCGTGCTGTAATTCTCGGTTTTTATTTCAGAAGTGCAAAGTGAACATTTATAATATTTATAATCAATAACCGAGCTTTCAATATGAGAAGCATCTATTTCGCAGGGCTTCAGGAAACTCTCGGCTGATTCGGAAAAATCGGCTGTTTCTGAAACAAAATCTGCCGTAACCCTGCGGTTAAGCTCAGGAAGAGCCATTTTAACAGCGGCTGTTATCTGTTCGTTGTCGTCTGAAATTTTAACGGAGCCCGAATTTATTGAAAATCCTGCTGAATATTCTGTTTTCGGTTGAAGTGAAAGTGCTTTTTCTATGGTATTATTTATGTATTGCGCAACATCTTCATTTGTTTCGGGTTTCGGAGAAAGAGGCTCGGGCGGAGTATATAATTCCATTGTACCCTCAATGGAAAGAATGTTTTTTGCACCGAAGCCGACACCTGTTACGAAGAAAATAACAAGAATGACGGCAGAAACCTTATATATGTAACTGCGCCAGTCTTTATCTGCCATCGCTGTCACCCTCTTTCATGTTGCGGTAAAGAGCCTGCTGTTCTTCAATCTTTTTATTGATTTCTTCGGTTTCGGCAGTTTCAATAATGGGCTGAGGTAAATCGTCTATGCTGATTTCTCCCGCTTTAACTTTTTTGGCAATTTCAATACGCTCAAGATCGCCCTCTTTATAGACGATATTAAGCCCCTGCTTGCCTATAAGAACATTGACTGCAACAACTATGCCAAAGCAGATAACCGTTGCAATGCAAGCCGGTGTTACCGTTCCCGAAAGCATTGTGCTGGACTGTGAAGCATTTGAGAATACCGCAGCCAGAACTGTTGCGGCAACAGAAAAAACTGCACCGATAATTCCCGAAACAGCGAGCACCTTATGCATTTTTTTGATGCAGAGAAAGCACAGAACCGTTAAGAAGAAAATAACAAAAGCCATTAAAACAGAAAGAATAAAAGCAATTATGCAGGCTGCAATAAGAAGATATGTTTTTCCGTTTACGGAGCTTGTGAGCATAGTAAGAAGATACGGCAGATAATTGTTGCCGTATGCATCGTAAAGTCCCAACACCGAAATTGATATGTCGGCTGTAAAAAACGGCTGTGTTATTGTCACCTTTCCGTACGGAATAAGTAAAGTAACAATAGGCAGAAGCATAACACAAAGTCTTATTACCGTAAGCCTTGTGCCTATAAGAGATGCTTTAATGTGTGCCAGAAAAATATTTATTTTTGCAAGTGACAGCTCTGCCTTTTTTGCATCTCTGTAAAAATTTTCTTCAAAATTATAAAAACGAAGATTTACATTGCAATGAGGGCAATTCTGTTTCATATAAAGAATACTGATTTTCTTGTTACATTTAGGACAAGCAGACAATTAGCATCCCTCCCGTAATTTAATCTTTGAATTTATATGCTCTTACATAGTCAACTATAAATTCGGCTTTGAAAGTCTTTCTGTCGTTTCTCTCAATATAGCCGGACCATCCCTTTGTTGTCATTGCCGAGCCGCCGTCAACTTCACACGAAAGAATGAGATATTCGGGTTTTTCGGATACACCGCCCCACGAGGTTTTTGCAACCTCATAGCCGTTTATATAAAACGTGTAGGCGTCGGGAGTCCATTTCATTCCGTAGGTATTATAATTTTCATATGGATCGTTATCCAATCTGAAAATACCCACATTCTTATATCTTGTGAACAGTTCATAGCCGTTATAATGAAGATTCAGTGTAACGAGATTTCTTTTGCCCTCGCCCAAATGCCAGAAGGGGGACTCAAAAATATCTATTTCGGCGCCGTTTCGTGAGTGGCCCACAACCTTGTTGACATTTGCGTTCATCATCCAGAAAGCAGACCACAGCCCCTGCCCTTTTGCAAGCTTGCAACGGCACTCAAAATATCCGTAGAGCTGTTCAAATTTATCCTCTGTTTCAAGACCGCAGGTATACCACCCCGGACCGAATTCTCCGTTTTCAAGATACTCGGTTGTGATAATAAGATTACTGTTCTCAACACGTTGCTGTGATGAGCTCCACCAACCGCCTTTTCTGATACCGTAAAAGTTATGTGCACGCCATACTGTTTCGTCAAGTGCATCACCGTCAAAATGGTCTTCAAAGGTAAGCTCCATTTCGTCGGTATTGATTTTTTCACCCGTTCGTTTTGCTTCGGACTGATGAAAAACAATAAGCAGTCTGTTTACAAAAGTTATTGCGGCATTTTCAAGCTTTGCCCTTAACAGCTTTTTATTAAGAGCCATAACAATCCCACCTTTCACTGATTACCCTTATACACAAGATAACATAGAATGAATTCTATTGCAATATTGTACTAAAAAAAATATAAATTCGTTAATATTTTATTTATTATGCACCATTGATATTGTAAAAATTATCATTATGTGATAAACTAAACAAAATGGAACAGATTTCTTAAATCAGCGGGGAGAAGATATTTTGAAGAATTTATTTGACAAATTTATAAATATTTCAATAGATGTAATTCACAGAGGAATAGTTGTTTTTCGAGAAAAAAAACCGTATAAAAGCGAAAACCGTATTGATATGTCACGCTTTAAACTTACCTTTGAAGACAATTTTGACGGTGATTCCCTTGATACAACGGTGTGGAATCATTTCCGCCAGGGAGTGAGAAAAGGCGGCTTCTGGGATAAGGGGCAGACTTTTCTTAAAGACGGTAATCTTATAATCCGCACCGAATACAAAAAAGACGGGACATACGGTGAGGGCTGGTATTGTAACAGAATTGACACAAGGCACTTATTTCAGCAGAAATACGGCTATTTTGAGTGCCGCTGTATTCTGCCCGCCGCACAAGGTCTGTGGGCGGCATTCTGGCTTTCAACGGAAGAAATCGGGGATTTCGTTCCGGGTAAAAAAGGAACTGAAATTGATGTTTTTGAAGCTCCTTTGTGGCACAGAAAGCTTAAAAACAAGGACTTTGAAATGATAACCTCAAATTTACATTACGGCGGATATTCTGCAGGTCACAGATATAAAAACGTTGCCGTGGCAAAGGCAGATAAGCCCTATAAAAAATACAATACCTACGGTGTTGAATGGAACGAGAACGGCTACATATTTTATGTGAACGGCAAGGAAACGGGCAGAAGCCGTTTCGGCGGTGTATCAAAAGTGCCCGAATATCTGCTTTTATCCGTTGAAATTGACGGTGTTGCGGGAAAGCCTTTCCACGGTTGGTCGGGCATAATCACAAAAAATAAAGCCGACAGATTTCCTGCCGACTTCATAGTGGATTATGTAAAGGTATATCAGTATAACGACATTGTTAATAGAGTAAATTAACCTTTATTGAGAATATAATTCATTTTGTTTATAAAAGAGGCGAATTCTTCCCGTGCATCGGAAAGCTCGGGATGCCAGCGTTTTTCCCATTCAAGGCTGCAAAAACCGCAATAATTATCCTCGTTTAACATTCTTACGATGCTTTCAACGGAAAGTATACCCTTGCCGAAGCTGCAAAGTCCCTCATTTGTTCTGTCTTTCAGATGAATGTGATGAACCAGGTGCTTTGTATTTTTCCAGAACTCTTCGGGGGCTTCGTTCTTTGCCAAATGGTCGATATCCCATATAATTCCGAATTTATCGCTTGACACATAATCTGCAGTTTTTAATAAAATTTTACTTGTGTTAAAATCTCCGTGAACCTCAAGAAGCACTTTCACACCCAGCGACTCCGCTTCGTTACAGAGAATGCGAAGCTGTGAAGCGATATCTTTCAGAAGCTCTTCTTTACCGAAACGGGTAAGATTATTTCCGAAAACACGGATATACGGAATTTTACACAACGCCGCCGTTTTAATAGTGCTTATTGCTTCTTCCATATTTTCCTGCCGTTTTTCTTTTTCGTGGAAAGAAGCAGATGCATCAAGACAGCAAAAATCAATTCCTTTTTCTTTTGCATATAAAAGAGTGCTTTCTCTTTTTTCGTCACTTAATTCATAAATCTCATCTGCACGAAGATGCTCCTTTATGCCGCGGATTTCTATTCCGTCAAAGCCTGTTTCGGCAGCATAATCAATGGCTTGCTTCAACGACCAATCGGGACAGCCCAATGTTGAAAATGAAATCTTCATATAATCACTCCTGTGTCATAAGACTAAACTGTGCACGGCTTACTTCGTTTATCAGCCTTTCACCCCGTAAAAATCTGACTATATCTTCAATTACAGCTTCGGTCATCTGTCGGCTTACGGCAATTGCCGCCGTGTGGGGCTGAAGCAATGTACAGGCTGTTTCATCAAGCAGCTCTTCGGGGATATTACCTGCTCCCTCTTTTTCGTAAACGTCAAGCACGGCATAAATTTTTTTCTCACGAAGCTTTTTAATTAATGCCGCTGTATCAACAAGGGAACCTCTGGATGAGTTGATAAACAACGCACCAAAAGGCAGTAACGACAGCGCTTTTTCATCTATCATATGATAGGTTTCGGGAGTTTTTGAGGCGTGAACAGAAACAATCGGTCGGCTCATGGCGGTTTCAAATCCGCATTTTTCGGCAAATTCCCACTCTGACAGCGCATCGTCAGATATATAGGGGTCAAAAACAAAAACCTTACAGTTAAAGGGACGAAGAAAGTCAAGCAAAATTCTGCCCACGGTTCCAAGCCCTATAAGTCCGATTTCTGCATTTATAACGGAGTGCTGTGCATCTTCAAGCTTGTTCCAGCCGCCGTTTCTCAAAATCTTGTCGGTCTGAACAAAACGGTGAGAGCCTGCAATCATATATCCGAGAACGCTTTCTGCAACAAAGCGTGCCATTACTGAATTAGCGCTGATAACGGGAATATTTCTGTCAAAAACTGCATTGCTTGCAATATGTGCAACCGAGCCTGCCGCGTGAGCAATAAGGCGCAGTTTCGGCGAACAGGAGAGCACCTCACCTGTTATCTGCGGCGTTCCCCAATGGGTCAGCACAATATCCGTATCAGCAAGATATTCTTTCATTTCACTCTCTGTAAAAGAGCGCTCGTAAGGATTTCTTATAACCTCACCGAATTCCCTCAGCTTTTCAGATAAATCATCGGGGAAATATCGGTTATAGGTTGAATTTATGGGGGCAGTTATCAGAATTTTCATTGAATTTACACCTCCGATTTCCGATTAGTTACAGTTTTATTATATAGGTTTTTCAATCAAAAGCAATATCACAAATATTAAATTGAGGTGATTTCGGTGCTTAAAAATATCTATCCCGACCCTGTTATAACACCGCCCGATACACATCCGCGGCTAATGCTTCAAAAAAAAGATTTTGAGAGAATCCGCAAAAGCATAAAAGAAAATTCCTGCGGTGCTTCAAGAATGTTCAATGAGCTTTGCTCTCTTGAAATAAAGGGTGCAGGGGCTACTCCCGATTTCGGCACTTATCATATGAAAGAATATATGTCCGTTGAAGCAAAGGCTTTGAATGCTTTGCTTTGCGACGATGAAAAAGCAGGCAGAAAAGTTATAAGCGAGCTGTTTTTATTGCTTCACAATGTTCATTATAACGACACCATTATGCTTGCCCGTTACAGCGGACATCTGATTTTTATTGCCTCACAGGTATATGACTGGTGCTATAAATGGCTGAACCGTGAAGAAAAGCTTGATATAATTTCATGCTGCGAAAAATTAGCCTGCGAATATTTTGAAATGGGCTATCCTCCCGTAAAGCAAGCCGTTATCAGCGGTCACGGCACAGAAGCTCAGCTTCTTCGAGATTTGCTTTCTTTTTCCATTGCCGTTTACGACGAAAGACCTGATATTTATAATATCTGTGCAGGCAGACTTTTCAGCGAATATCTTCCTGCATTTGAAAAGGTATTTGCAGGTGAATTTCATCCGCAAGGCCCCTCATACGGCTCATACCGTCACACAAATACAATGTGGTTCGGTCTTTTAATACTCTCTATGTGCGGAAAAAGAGTGTTGCCCGAGGTTCTTGAAACACTTCCCGACAGCTTTATTTATCTTACACGTTCAGACGGTGAAATGCTGAGATTGGGTGATGATTGCAACGAAGGGAAATCAAGGTATTCGCAAAAAAATCCCTTTGCTGTACCTTTGTTTTTAAGTGCCGCTTATACGGGAAACAGCGTATATTTCAATGAAGCCATGCGTCAGCTTGTAGGTGCATATCTTATGCCTCACAATCACGGACTTGATTACTACAAAGAAGGCAGCTACGGTGAAGGACTTCTCTCTCCTACCGTGTTCCTTGTATGGAAAGGACTTTCCGAATTAAAAGATTCAAATAAGCTTCCGCTTGCAAAACATTTCGGTTTTCCCGTAGGCTGTACCGTTTATAATGACGGTGAAAGGCTTATTCTTATGAAAATCGGCGAATTATGGGGAGCTAATCACGACCATCTTGATACAGGCTGTTTTCAGATTTATGACGGAGAAATTCTCGCTTCTGATTCGGGAGTTTATGACAGCTACCATACACCTCACAGAATGAATTATTACATTCACACGGTGGCTCACAACTGCATTCTCGTAGGCGGGAAAGGCACACGGCATCCCTTTGAGCTTGAGGAGGCACAGAATATTGATGACTGGTTCTTACATTTTAAGATGGCAAAAGTTACATACCATAAGGAAGATGACGGAAAATATGAAATCGAGGGCGACTTATCAGAAGCATATTCCGACACCTGTCAAAAGGTTACAAGGCGTATGTGCTGGGAGCCCGATAAAGGTGAAAGAGGTATTTTTACCGTAAATGACACGGTTATTCCGAAAAAGAAAGACAGTGTAACATTTCTTCTTCACTGTCAGAGAGAACCGCAAATTGATGGTAACATCGTTATAATACCCGGGAAAAAAAGAAAGCTTATCTGCAGAATTAAATCTCCTGCCGACATCAGCATAAAAACGGTTGTGGGTATCGGCCGTCAGTTTGAAGCCGACGGGATAAACTATGAACCGAAGGTTCACGCCGACGAAGAAGGTTGGGGCCGAGTGGAAATCAGCTCAACAGGAGAAAAGATAAGCTTTAGTGTTGAAATTGAAATCTGCAACTCATAAAACTTTTCGGCTGTAAAAAAAGCATAAAACAATAAACCGCCTTATATCCCGGGGCGATGTGCTTTTTTTGGTACGAGAGATGGGACGCGGCTTTGCTTTGCAAATCCGCCATCCTCGGACGACCGCCCCTTTGTAACAGTATCCGCCTCGGACTTCGTCGCTAAAAACAGTCCACCGGACTGTTTTATTCACGCTCCTCACCCCCTTGGGGTTCAAGTACCTTCCTTGTTCCATAATAAAAATACCTGAAGTCTTCAGACTTCAGGTATTTTTGGTCCGAGTGGCGAGACTTGAAGACGATTCGGGCAGTTTTTGCACCCTTGAAAATCCACATCAAAAACACCCACAAAACCTTGATACATAAGGGGTTACGGCACTTTTGCACCTAATTTTCCGTTCTCCGCATTTTCACCGTTTTTGGTGTTTATTTCACAAAAAAAACACCAAATAAACACCAGAAAAACACCAAAATTTTTTCTGAAACTGCACTTTTTACCAAAGGGAAAAATTAAATTTCAAAGACTTATCACCTGAGTACCGTCCTTCATCACATAATTCCAAGAAATGCATTCAGCAATTCTTCTTTTATTAACTCATGTCCTGCGGATGTGGGATGGATGCCGTCAGCAGTCCAGAGCTCCGTGTTCCCGTCGGAAATGAGGCTGTCGAATTTATCCTGAAGCGGAACAAACGTAAAATTATAGTACTCTGCAACCTGCCTTGAGATTTCTGCACGCTCTCTTACATCTGCATCAAATTCATCCCATAATTCTTCCGTACACTTGTCCTTCAGAATAAACGGTTCAAGAATTATAATTTTCATATCGGGTAAACATTCTTTTATTTCATCAATAAGCATCCCGTAAATTTTTCTGAACTTTTCGGGACTAACACCGCAATTCATAGTAAGCTCGTGTGAGACGTCGTTCACCCCTATGAGAATTGACATATAGTCCGGCTTCAGATTAATTATATCCTCCTTGATACGGGCATAAACGTCGGTTATTCTGTCACCATCCTTACCTCGGTTAAGAAAATTTATTTCTCCCTTGTGCTTCCCTTCAAATTCGGTCGCCAGCATAAATGCGTAACCGTGCCCCAGCCCATTATTAATCAGATTTTCATCATCTCTGTTTGCATTTGTTATCGAATCACCCTGAAATAAAAATGTTTTCATATCAAAAAACTCCTTTTTATAAGTTGACAATACACCGAACGACAAAAGAGACGAAAACCACATAAATCACAACATATTTGATATACGGAGTCTTTTCTTAATAATGTGTATATTTGTTATTAAACAATGAACTGTGAATCTGCGATTTCTGCAATTTCTTCAGCTGTTGTAGCCTTATTCATCTTATCGGCAACCT
>JAZSPR010000041.1:0-2998 GCA_045537555.1 Acutalibacteraceae bacterium
TGAGTTGTTGCAACAGAACGGTGTACCACCGTTATTGCTCCATTACATTACGCAATCGGACCGATGTGGGCATCGGTCCCTACATAATTTGTTTATCTTTGGAATGGTTTATTTAAAGACCTCGACAAATTATTGTTTAAATAAACATTTTCTTTACTTCACCTAAAATCTTCATACCCTTTACGATTGCATCGTCTGTGGGGGTTGAGAAATTAAGGCGGAAGCACTGTGTTTTGTCTTCGGGATACATCATGAATGCAGTTCCGGGAACAACTGCAACCTTGTTCTGTGCCGCAGTAGAGCAGAACTTCATCATGTCAACATTTTCGGGGAGTGTGCACCAGATGAAAAGTCCGCCCTCGGGCTTTACATACTTAACGAAATCGCCGAGTTCTGAGTCAATGAGTGAGCACATAAGGTCACATCTTGCCTTGTAATTTTCTCTGATTTTGTTGATATGACCCTGCATATCATATTTATTCATCCATTCATTGACAATCATCTGATTGAGAACGGGAGTATGTACATCGCTTGCCTGCTTGCCGACTGTCATTTTTGCAATGAGGTCCTTGTTTGCAATTGTGAATGCAACTCGCATACCGGGTGAAAGGATTTTTGAGAACGAACCTGAATAGATAACTCTGCCGTCTGTGTCAAGTGTCTTGATGCAGGGAATATCCTCGCCTGTATATCTCAGGTCGCCGTAGGGGTTGTCTTCAAGAATGAGAACATCATACTTCTTTGCAAGTTCATAGAGCTTCTGTCTCTTCTCCAAACTCATTGTGATTCCTGAGGGATTCTGAAAATTGGGGATTGTATAGATGAATCTTGCTCTGCTCTCTTTTTTGAGAACTTCTTCAAGCATTTCCATATTCATACCGTCATCCTCAACATCAACACCCACAAGTCTGCCCTTATATGAACGGAAAGTGTTAAGTGCGCCGATGAATGAAGGGCTTTCGCTGATGACAACATCGTCTTCGTTAAGAAGAACCTTTGAAGCAAGGTCAATAACCTGCTGTGCACCTGATGTGATGATGATGTCGTCGTCTTCACCCACAACATTGTGCTTTTCTGACATATACTTCTTAACGGTTTCACGAAGAGGTGTATAGCCCTCGGAAATGCCGTACTGGAGTGCAGTTATGGGGTCCTTTGCAAGGATGTCTGCCGTGATTTTTCTTACATCGTCAACGGGGAATGCCTCGGGGGCGGGATTACCTGCTGAGAAAGGTACAACATCACCGCCTGCAGTAGCCTTGAGGATTTCTCTGATTGCAGAGGGCTTGAGTGATGCTATTCTGTCTGAAATTTTATATTCCATAATTATCTTCCTTAAACAATATATTTATAATATTGCCATTTTACAACAAACATACTTATATATAATTCTAAAATAGAATAATAAATATTTTTTCTTGTTTTTATAACTTTTTGTAACCTTTTTTGTACTTTTATGTGTTATAATAGTGTAAGGAGGAATGAGATATGAAAAAAATTATTTCAATCTTAATGACAATTATAATTATGTCGGGAATGTTTATAACTGCGTATGCTGAAGATACAGACAAAAATTATGCCGTTACGGATATTTCTCAGCTTATCGGAATGGGTGATGTAAATGGTGACAGAAATGTTTCTGCTTCAGATGCGCGACTTGTTTTAAGGCATTCGGCAAAAATAAAGCTTCTTGAAGAAACAAAAATATCTTCCGCCGATGTTGACAGAAACGGAAAAATTACTGCAGGTGATGCAAGAACAGTTCTTCGTGTTGCGGCAAAACTTGAATCTTTTAAGCCTGTTGAATTCAATGTTGCAACAAATGTGTCTTATGAACTCGGTACACTTCAAAGTTTGTCTGATGCCGGATATCTGTGGATATGCAGTGTTCCTGATGAAAATGTAATTGAAGTGACGGGAAAATTTGAATCGTCTGTTGATAACACAGGTAAACTGCCTGAGGAAATTATTGACGGGGCTTCTGTTCTGCAGACATTTACTGTTAAAGCAAATAAACCCGGCAGATATGAAATCATTTTTGAACATAAGCGTCCGTGGAATAATGAATTGCTGGATAAATTCAGCTTTATCATGATTGTTGAATGATTTATTGATTAGTAATTTAAACAATTTTTTATTTTGACAAAAGACTCGTTTATGCGACATTCTAAAAATATCCGACTGCTATTGACAAATATCTTTTATTAGTTTTATAATAGCATTCGTATCATAAGCAAAAGTGCTGATGAATACATCGGCACTTTCATTTTTTAAAGGAGAAATCCGTATGGCTGTTAAAAATATACCCGAAATGTTCGGTTCTCTCGTTTTTAATGACGAAGTAATGAGAGAAACTCTTCCCAAGGAGATTTACAAATCACTTCACAAGACTGTTGAAGAGGGCAAGGAACTTGATATCACTCTTGCAAACGCAGTTGCTCACGCTATGAAAGACTGGGCAATCAGCAAGGGCGCAACTCATTATACCCATTGGTTCCAGCCTATGACGGGTATTACTGCCGAAAAGCACGACAGCTTCATAAGTCCTGCTCCCGGCGGAAAAGTCATTATGGAATTCTCAGGTAAAGAGCTTATCAAGGGCGAGCCCGATGCATCAAGTTTCCCCTCAGGCGGTATCCGTGCCACATTTGAGGCAAGAGGCTACACAGCATGGGACCCCACTTCTTATGCATTCATAAAAGAAAATTCACTCTGCATCCCCACAGCTTTCTGCTCATATACAGGAGAAGTTCTCGATAAGAAGACTCCTCTGCTTCGTTCAATGGAAGAACTCAGCAAACAGGCTGTCCGTGTTCTCAACCTTATCGGTGTTGACACAAAGAGAGTTATCTCAACTGTCGGTGCAGAGCAGGAATATTTCCTTATCGACAGAAAAGTCTATGAGCAGAGAAAAGATATAGTTATCACAGGCAGAACACTTTTCGGTGCAAAGCCTCCCAAGGGACAGGAAATGGACGACCATTACTTCGGTGCTATC
>JAZSPR010000019.1:0-9124 GCA_045537555.1 Acutalibacteraceae bacterium
ATCGCTTCTCAGTACAAGAAGCCTCTCCTTGAGTTCTCAGGCTCATGTGCAGGTTGTGCTGAAACAGCATACGCAAGACTTATCACACAGCTCTTCGGTGACAGAATGTACATTTCAAATGCAACAGGCTGTTCATCAATCTGGGGCGGTCCCGCAGCAACATCTCCCTATACAGTAGATGCTAAGGGTCACGGTCCCGCATGGGCAAACTCACTCTTCGAAGACAATGCTGAACACGGTTACGGTATGTACCTCGGTCAGGAAGCTGTTCGTGAAACACTTATGGCTCAGGTAGAAGAAATGGCTGCATCAGCAGAAGCTCCCGCAGAGTTCAAGGCAGCAGCTGAAAAGTACCTTGCTACAAAGAACGACGGTAAGGCTAACGCAGAAGCTACAAAGGAACTCGTTGCAGTTATGGAAGCAGGCGCTGCAAACGGCTGTGCAAAGTGTGCAGAAATCCTCAAGAATAAGGAATTCCTTTCAAAGAAATCTGTATGGATCTTCGGTGGTGACGGTTGGGCTTACGATATCGGTTTCGGCGGTCTTGACCACGTTCTTGCTATGGGCAGAGACGTAAACGTTATGGTATTCGATACAGAAGTTTACTCAAACACAGGCGGACAGGCTTCAAAGGCTTCTCAGGTAGGTCAGGTTGCTCAGTTCGCAGCTGCAGGTAAGGGCGTTTCAAAGAAGAGCCTTGCAGAAATCGCAATGTCTTACGGTTATGTTTACGTTGCTCAGATTGCTATGGGTGCTGACATGAACCAGACAATCAAGGCAATTGCAGAAGCTGAAGCTTACAACGGTCCCTCACTCATCATCGGCTACTCACCCTGTGAAATGCATTCAATCAAGGGCGGTATGGTTAACTGCCAGGCTGAAATGAAGAAGGCTGTTGACTGCGGTTACTGGAATATGTTCAGATACAACCCCGAACTCAAGGCACAGGGCAAGAATCCCTTCACTCTTGACAGCAAGGAACCCTCAACAGATGCTTACCGTGCATTCCTTCTCAACGAAGCTCGTTATGCATCACTTACTCGTTCCTTCCCCGAAAGAGCAGAAGAACTCTTCAGCCAGTCAGAAAGACTTGCTCAGGACAGATATGCTCACCTTGCAAAGCTCAAGGCACTCTACAGCATCGACGAATAATATTCATAATGCAATAAAAGAACCCCGAGAAATCGGGGTTCTTGTTGTTATATATTGACTTTTTTCTATTATTTATATAAAATATATCTGAATGCTGAAAATTGTATATGTTCAGTAAAAAAGGAGATGACTGTATGAAAATACTTAAAAAAGTCTTTGCATGCATGTTGGCAGTATTGATGTTGGTTGTATCATATCCGGCAGTAGATCTGACTGCATTTGCCGCTGCGGCTGACAATCCTGATCTTATCTTTGGTGAAGATGATCAGATAACAAGGGCAGAGTGGATATACGATCTTACTGTTGTGTTTGAAATGACAGTAGATATGGAATCCATGCCGGATAATTATTTCCCTGACCTTTCTGAAGAACATCAGTATTATTATGAAATACTTACTGCTGTTGAATTCGGTGTAATTGATATTGATGCGGGGGAATCTTTTTATCCTGATGAACCTGTTACCCGTGATTTTGCGGTGTCAACACTGAATTTCTGTCTCGGTTATCAGCTTGGTGAAGATGCAGAATATACTTTTGCTGATTATGAAAGCTGTGCTGATGTAAACAGCGCTCAGATAGCAATTGACCGTGAATGGTTGAAGCTCATTGACGGTAATTTTGCAGCTGAAACATTGGTTACCGAAAAAGAAGTCGAAACAATGCTCGATGATGCCGTTGAGGTGCTTGAAGCAGTTGTTATTGACGAGGATCATGAAGACAAAATAGAATTTGCAGATGATGTCGTTGAAATTCCTGCAGAAACAGATGTTTCTGTAGATGAAAATGATGTTGTTACAATTACAGATTGCCCCGAAACAATTGCCGTGGGCGATAAATTTGCTGTTTATCAGAATGAAATCCCCGTAGTATATACTGCAACAAATGTTGTTCTTAACGGTAATCAGATTATCATTAAAACTCAGGCTGTTGAAACAGAAGAAGCATTTGAAGATATTGATATTCAGGGTGTTTCTGATGCAGAGGATATGGAAATTATCCCTGCAGAGGGTGTTGAAATCTCTGTTGAAGAAGATACATCTTCAAGTTCATCAACTTATGCTACAAAAAAGATTAAAGCAATCAATACAAAAAAATTAACTGTAACTTTAGCTCCCGGATTTACTGCGTCGTTGTCAGTTAAAATATCAAATCCCTATATTGAATATTATGTTAATTCAAACACTGCATACGCAGCGCTGAACGGAGATGTTAAGGTTACATATGATGTTACAGCATCTCCTCTTGATGCTGCATTCATAACAAAATCTGTTAACCTTTTTGATGTTAATATCGGTGGTATCGGTGCATTCACTGTTTCTGTCAATGTTGGTTTTGAAGGAAAGGCTTACGGTGATGTTTCCGGTAAGCTTGTTGCAGGTATTGAAGCTGTAATGAATGACGGAATCAGAACAGTAAAGAGCTTCCAGCAGAAAACATACACATCAAATGTCGAGGGCAGTGCATCCGTTTCCGTAAAAGCAACACTCGGCATAACAAAGCTTCCTGTTGTTTCAGCTCATGTTTACGCCGAGGTTGGTGCAATTGCTAACCTCAAAGCAACCACATACAGCGACACCTCAATGAAGTGTGTCCATTTTGCGGCATATCTTTTTGCAAAATACGGAGTCTCGGCAAGCGTTAAATTCAACTTAGGCTTTGTAAACTGGAGCGATTCAATAAACAAAAATTTTGATATTTATAACGAAGCGAACAGTCCCGTAAAAATTGTACATCATTATGAAAACGGCAATGAAGTTCCGTCGTGTACAAGAGGACAGACATATAAAAACTTCTTTACAAAAATTACATCACGTTGGGGTGGTAGCGGCTGGAAAGGTGCAAACGGTGCTTACGGTCTGAATGCTGAGGGTGTTTCCGTACCTATTTATAACTATACTCTTGACGAAAACAACAATGCAACAATCACAAAATATAACTATAACTCATGGTCTGTAAATATCCCTTCAGAGATTGACGGACATAAGGTTGTTGCAATAGGCGAAAGTGCTTTTGAAGGCAAATCACTTGCTTATGTAACAATTCCTGATGGTGTTATAACTATTGAATCCTATGCATTCTATGAATGTTTAAACTTGTACAGCGTTAAAATGCCTGATAGTGTTATAATAATTGACAGTAATGCATTTGACAAGTGCATTTCACTTAAGGATGTTAATTTGTCAAAAAGTCTTACAACATTGAGCGATTGTGCATTTGCTGAAACAGTAATTGAATCAATTGAAATACCTAAATCATTAGATGAAGCACATGTGTGGGCTTACGATGTTTACAATTATGAATTAAACGGTGAAATATATAAAATATCAGATGGACCATTTTCTATGTGCGACAATTTAAAAACTGTAACATTTGAAGAGGGCACAACTCAGATTGCAAGTAATCTTCTTGCAGGATGTACAGGATTAGAATCTGTAATAATTCCAGATACAGTAACGACTATTGAAGAATCTTCCTTCAGAAATTGCCTCAGGCTGAAAGAAGTTATAATGGGGAATGCTGTAACAGAAATCGGCAGTAATGCATTTGATAATTGCATTTCACTTAAGGATGTTAATTTGTCAAAAAGTCTTACAACATTGTGCGATCGTGCATTTGCTGAAACAGTAATTGAATCAATTGAAATACCTAAATCATTAGATGAAGCACATGTGTGGGCTTACGATGTTTACAATTATGAATTAAACGGTGAAATATATAAAATATCAGATGGACCATTTTATAAGTGTGACAATTTAAAAACTATAACATTTGAAGAGGGCACAACTCAGATTGCAAGTAATCTTTTTGCAGGATGTACCGGATTGGAAACAGTTGTCATTCCTAATACTGTAACAGAAATTGAAGGTTCTGCATTTAGAGGTTGTCTCAGATTAAATTCTGTAGATATAGGAAATGCTGTTACCAAAATAAATGATAATGCATTCGAAACTTGTATATCACTCACCGAAATTATTATTCCCAATAGTGTTACAACAATTGCCGATTCTGTGTTTAACAACTGCTTATCACTTACAAAAGTTAATTTATCAAAAAATCTTATAACACTTGGCAATTGTGCTTTTGGTAAAACTGCAATTGAATCAATTGAAATACCTAAATCATTAGATGAAGCACATGTGTGGGCTTACGATGTTTACAATTATGAATTAAACGGTGAAATATATAAAATATCAGATGGACCGTTTTATATGTGTGACAATTTAAAAACTATAACATTTGAAGAGGGCACAACACAGATTGTAAGAAATCTTTTTGCAGGATGTACAGGATTGGAAACAGTTGTCATTCCTAATACTGTAACAGAAATTGGAGATTATGCATTTAGCGGTTGTCTCAGATTAAATTCTGTAGATATAGGAAATGCTGTTACCAAAATAAATGATAATGCATTTAGTTCTTGTGTGTCTCTTTCAGAAATTATTATTCCCGACAGTGTCACAACGCTTGGTAGCCATGTATTTTCTGAATCAGGCCTTGTTAATATTGAACTTCCTGACAGTATTACTTCAATGGACAACTATACTTTTGATGGATGTAAATCACTTGAAAGTGTAAAACTGTCTGAAAATGTAAACAAAGTAAGTCAATATATGTTTAACGGATGTACTTCATTGAAGACAATTACAATTCCTGAAATGGTTGAATCAATCGGCAGCTATTCTTTTGACAGTTGTACATCACTTGAAAATGTAGTTTTCCCTGAAAATTCAAGGGTCAAAGAAATCGGTCAGTATGCATTTGCAAACTGTTCATCACTTAAAGAAGTGATTCTTCCTGAAAGTACAAGGGAAATCGGTGCAAACGCTTTCAGTAATTGTATTGCATTGGAAAAGGTTTATATCCCCCAGTCAACAAAGTCTTTAGCATCTAATGCATTCATAGGTTGTGAAAAACTTTCCGATGTTACAATTGCAGATTATTCAATTACGGAAATTCAGGCAAACACATTCAAGGATATTCCTGCACTTGAAACAATTGTCCTTCCCAAAGGACTCAAAAAGATTGGTAATCAGGCATTTATGAACGATACAGGTCTTGTTGAAGTTACAATTCCCGAATCTGTAATAGAAATCAGTTCAACAGCATTCTCATATCCCGAGAAGACAACAATTATCGGCAGAGCAGGTTCTTATGCGGAGACTTTTGCAAAGGATAACGGATTCAAATTCGTTGATAATGCTATCCCTTCAGAAGGTCTTATGCTCAAGGATGGAATAGAATACATTGTTCTTGATCAAGGTCAATCTTATCGCGCAGAATTTGAGTTTTATCCGGAAAATTCAAATGATGTGGTTACTCTTACATCAAGCAATAGTTATACCGCAAGAGTTGAAGGGCTTGATATTCTTACACCGTATAATGAAGGAGATGATGCTTTAATCACAGCAACATCATCAAGTGGTGTTACTTATGAATTTACAGTTCATGTCCGAGATGCAATAGGAATACAAATAGTATCTCTGCCTACAAGAACAGACTACATCATGGGTGAAGAACTTGACCTTACAGGTCTTGAAGTCAAGGTCGTATATAATGACAAAACAGAACGCATTATTGACGACTACACCGTAACAGGTTTTGACAGCTCAGTTGAAGGTGAATGCACAGTCACAATCGAATGGTATGCGGCAGATGGTGATAGATTTACAAAAACATTCACAACAAATATCATTGACCCCAGACCCAAGCTCACAGGCATTTACATCGCAACACCTCCTGCAAAAACAGACTATGAACTCCGTGAAGATCTTGATCTGACAGGGCTTGTTGTAAAAGCTACATACACAGATAATTCAGAAGTTGTTCTTGCTGAAAGTGACTTTACAATTACCGGTTATAACCGTCTTAAAAAGGGTACACAGACACTTACCGTATCTTACAACGGTTTTACAACAACATTCAATATAAATGTAGGCATAGTATGTGAACACGCAACAACAGAAATTAAAAATGCTGTTGATGCAACATGTACAACAGACGGCTATACAGGCGACACATATTGTTCTTCATGCGGTAAGCTTATTACACAGGGAAGTGTTGTATCAGCAACCGGACATGACTATGTAAAAGTTATAACAGCACCGACATGTACAGAACAGGGATATACTACATTCACATGTACTTGCGGTGAAACATATGTTGATAATTATACAGATGCTACAGGGCATATTGACAATAATAATGATAATGCCTGTGATTCATGCGGTATAACAATCAAACCTGTAGAACCCACAACAAAGGACGAACCTACTACCAAGGACGAACCTACTACCAAGGATGAACCTACTACAAAGGATGAGCCTACTACAAAGGATGAGCCCACTACAAAGGACGAACCCACAACTCAGGATCCTCCTGCACATAAACATGACTTTGTTGAAGTAGTAACAGCTCCGACATGTACAGAAAAGGGCTACACTACATTTACATGTTCATGCGGTGAAACATATGTTGATAATTATACTGATTCACTCGGACACACAGAAAAAATGCTTCCTGCAGTTGCATCCACATGTACAGAATCAGGTCTTACGGAAGGAAAGCAATGCTCTGTTTGCGGAGAAACTCTTATTACTCAGCAAACTGTACCCGCAACAGGTCACAAACTTGAAGTAATTTCCGGCAAACCTGCAACAGAAACTGAAACTGGTCTCACAGAAGGCGAAAAGTGTTCAGTTTGCGGTATGATTACAAAAGAACAGGAAGAAATCCCCGTGATTATTCCTGAACATAAACATGACTTTGTTGAAGTTGTAACGGTTCCTACATGTACAGAAAAGGGTTATACAACATACACATGCTCATGTGGTGAGTCATATGTTGATAATTACACAGATGCAACAGGTCACAGCATCGAACATGTTGTTGTTGAATCCACATGTACCGTTGCAGGTGTTGAATATGATATGTGTCTTACATGCGAAGAAATATTCAATAATGTTGTGCTTGAACTTGCAGAACACTCAGTTGAAATTATTAAGGGTAAAGCTGAAACATGTACCGAAAAAGGTCTTACAGATGGTGAGAAGTGCTCTGTATGTAACACAATAATCAAAGAACAGTCTGAAATTCCTGCCAAGGGGCACTCTTTCGGCAAGTGGGTTGTAACAAAAGCTGCAACTTATAGTGAAGCCGGCAGTCAGATGAGAGAATGTGCCTGTGGTGAAAAAGAAACTCAGGTTATTGAAAAACTTAAGGCTGTAAAGGAATCAGTTGATAAGAACACAAATATAGCTGTAAAATATCAGGATAACAGCTATAATGGTGAAATGAAGGTTAATTCAGTTGAACAGTTTGACGGCACTTCATTCCAGGTAATCAACAAGGAAAAGGGAGATTTCAAAACAACATTGTTTGATATCACAACAACCGTCAACGGAAAGAAAGCTCAGCCCAATGGTCCCGTTCTCGTTGGTATTCCTCTTCCCGATGGATATAACGCAGAAAAGACAGTAGTTTATTTCGTTAAGAACGATGGTTCAGGACTTGAAAAGATGAAGTCATATTACGAAAACGGCATGATCTGGTTTGAAGCATCACATTTCAGTCCTTACGCTCTTGTTGACGAAAGCAAAAAGATTGAAAAACCTGTTGATCCTGCTTATACACTTGGTGATGTCAATAATGACGGAAAAATTACTGCGGCAGATGCAAGACTTGTTCTTCGTGCAAGTGCAAAGCTTGAAACTCTTGATGAAAATGCAATGGTTGCGGCTGATGTAAACAATGATAAGAAAATTACAGCCGCCGATGCGAGAACAATTCTTCGTGTAAGTGCAAAACTTGAATCATTCTGATATTCAGAAACAGTAAGAACCCCGATTTCTCGGGGTTCTGATTTTTATATAAACATTTCTGTTATTTTTTGAAGAATATCTTTATCCGCAGGGCAGAAGGTGTATTGTGGGATTTCCTTTGGTGTAATCCATTTAAGGTCGCAATGTTCGAGGAGTTCGGGTGTGCCTTCTGCAATGGTTGCGTGAAATATTGTCAGATGTACGAGGATATCGGGGTACTGATGCACCACATCGAAAAATTCTTCACCCACATCCACCGTTATATTCAGCTCTTCTCTGCATTCACGAATAAGTGCTTCCTGCTTTGTTTCACCAGGTTCGAGTTTTCCGCCTACAAACTCCCATAGCAGAGCATTTGACTTGTGTGCAGGTCTTCTGCATATCATAAATTTATTGTTGTCCCATATAAGTGCTGCTGCCACTTCTGTCATAAAATCACCTTTATATGTATTTTTTCAAAAAATGTAATGCTTCATCTGATGCAAAAGCATCATCTTCATATCTGTGTTTTTTCAGAATCCTGTCCGTTTCGGTTGTTTCCTTTTTGTTGAGAGCCGATAATGCATTTTTTATTGCATCTTTTATTTTATCATTATTCTTTTCATGCTCTGCAATAATGATTTCCGCAATTGAAACATAAAATAAATTCTGCCTCATGGATAAACTGAATGAACTTGCTTTCATTGCTGTGGAGTAAAGGTCATAAAGACAGCTTGAAAAACGGAAATTAATGTTGTGAAGATAAACACGCAAAATATTCAATGAGATTTCCGCTTCATAGTTGCTTTTTAAGTTTTCGGGAACGGCATTCAGTGCTTCGCAGAATGATTTTTCTGCATTTTTATAGTCTCGGATGTCTTCATAAATAAGACCGAGGTTGAGATTTGCTCTCATAAGGTCAATCCACGGGCATTCGCAGTCGGCAATTGCGTTTTTAATCATTTCAATCGCCTTTTCGGGTGAGTTTTTGCGCATTTTATAAGCGGTAGTGTAACAGGTCTGCATATCCATATAATCACGTATAATTAAAACCATCTCAAAGGGGGTGGTTTTTAATTATGTCTCCTTTCCAAAGAGTATATTGTATTTGCAGGAGTAGCTACCTGCGATATAATAAAGACAAGCGCTGTGGATTTGTACCTATACACTTACAG
>JAZSPR010000098.1:0-3806 GCA_045537555.1 Acutalibacteraceae bacterium
AAATATACGTTATGAGGTATTACCATCAGTTTCCCGAAGCTATCCCTCTCTCAAAGGCAGGTTGCTCACGTGTTACTCACCCGTCCGCCACTAAGAATTCTGAATAAATCCAAAATTCTCCGTTCGACTTGCATGTGTTAAGCGTGCCGCCAGCGTTCGTCCTGAGCCAGGATCAAACTCTTTATAAAAATAGTATATCAAAACAACTTTTGTTGTTATGAAATCAATCCTGTTCAATAACGCTTGCGTTATTACTGCGCATTTTTTACTCTTTGCTTGAGTTCTTCTTTTTTCAAAGAAATCTCAAGGGTCGTTACTTTTTCTTGCATTGTTCAATTTTCAAGATGCTGTTAAGCTTCCTGCTCTTAAGCAGTGCAGCTTTTCTATTATATCACATCTTTAACCGTTTGTCAAGTACTTTTTTCAAGTTTTTTTAAAAAACTTTTTCAGCACTCTCGATTTAAGATGTCTGCCATCAGACAGCCTATCTATTATATCACATCTCCCAGAGTTTGTCAAGTGGTTTTTAAAAAGTTTTTTATTTAATTTTCTCAGAGGTTATTTTTTATTCCCTCTCTCGAAAATCTCTCAAACTTTTCCACTCATTCATCTCTTATCTGCGATTTTTAGGTTTCTGCTGTCGTTCCCTGACGACAGTATTTATTATATCACACTTTTTACGGCTTGTCAACACTTTGTCAATTCAAAGTTTGCATTTAATTTCGACAACATTTTGTATAATATGCACACGTATTCCAAAATGTACAAAAAAACAGCACGGATAAACCGTGCTGTATCAACATTTTTATTCGCCTTCTTCATCCTCAGGTGGTGCAATAAGTGTACCATTGGAATGAATATTTGAGTCAAACCAACTCAAATCCACTGCTCGAACTGTTGTGTGCTTTAAATCAGCATCATCAACATCTACACCATCTGCTTCAAGCTGATAAATGCTTTTTGGATGAGCTCCTATAAAACGACTTCCAGGACTTTCCGCACAAGAAACGCTCTTTACAATATAGTCCTCAACCCAGATTTTATAAACGCAATCATCACCGACAATTCTTCTTATAGCTCTTGTGATTTTATTCTCCCACTCTCGAATTCCGGGAATCTGAGTAGCATCATAATCTCCGCCCTGAATCGCATCTTCATTTACAACAGGAGAACCGTCAGATAAACACATTCTGCCAACTCCGCCGTCATAATAGAAAAACCAGTTGGAATTACTTTCACTGCCGGACGTAATGCCAATACTCTTAGGAGAGCCAATATGTGACATTACAGCAGCTTTCTCAGCATCGGTTGCTGTACCTGTAATTGAATCTGTTTCCAATCTTGAACGATACTGTCTTTCAGCAAATTCCATTTCAGTTATAACAATCTGAGCCGCATTAAAAATAGTCTTAGCCCTTTGATTGTATGTTCTGAATTTGGAACGCTGCAAATATGTCATCCACGCAGGAGTAACAACTGCAAGCAAGATGCCAAAAATTGCTATAACGATAATAAGCTCCGTTAAGGTGAAGCCCTTTTTCTTCATAATTCTCTCTCCTCTTTTACGGGACAATTTCCCGTGTAATAGCTTACTATTATTATAACAAATTATTCACAATTTGTCAATAAAATACCGCAGAAATATTGCACAACATTTTCATTGTTCTATTGTATATTTTTACTTTAAATATTTTAAGGAGTGACCTGTTCAGCGTCTTCCTCGATTTCAATTCCTTTTTTCTCCTTATAGTGGTCAAAAGCCACATCAAGAACACTGCCAAGAGTTGGGTTTTCTCCAAGCTCATCCTCATAGTTCTTGTGTGACAGAAATGCAGGATAAGTACCAAAATATTTTCCGTTCTTTGTTGCAGCTACAACAGCAACGCCGCCGTAAATCTGCAAAGCAAAAGGATAACGTGTCATTGTATCATCGTAGGCAAGGATATACTCCTCAACATCTTCTGAAAGGCTGCCAAAAGTGCCGCCCAAAGCCTGTTCTGATGTACAATTCAAAGCATAACTTCCGTCATCAAGTACAATTTGTTCAGTGGACTCCGAAAGCAGAATGTTGGCGGTTTTAATAACCTCGGCAGCACTGGAGTTTGCCGATGTTACCTTTGCCTTTCTGACATAACCGAATGTACACGGCACAAGAATAGCACACAGAATTCCGATAATCGCAAGTACAACTATCAATTCAATAAGTGTAAAGCCCCGTTTTTTCATAAATAATTCCCCCATAAAAATAAAATATACTTTGTAACCATATTATAACAGATTACATAAAATTCGTCAATGCCCTATGTGTAGATTTTCAAACCCGCAAGTTTCTTGTTTTTGTTTATTTTAGCCAATACAGTTCATTTTTAAACCAAACAGCAAATTTCAGCTTATATTGCTTTTTTAAGAAAAATCCCCCTCATTGAGAGGGGGATGAATTTTTCAAATTATCTTATTGATAATTAATCAAACTCATTAGTTTGAAGAGTGTGAAGCATCGTACTTAGCAACTGCAACTTCAAGGGCCTTGTCAACAGAAGTAGGCTTAGCGAACTTTTCACTACCAATTGTTACACCATCGTCATAGTTCTTGTTTGTGTAAACAGCAGGATTTGTACCAAAGTACTTACCTTCCTGAGCAGCAGCTGCTACGCAGATACCATCTACAATGTGAAGAGCATATGTGCCAGACTTAGCATCATCTGAATAGAATGTCATATAATCGAGAAGAACGTCAGCACCTGTCTCGTCACTTACACCCTTTACAACTTCAATGTCTGTAGCGAGGTCAGTAGGAAGCTCATCAACTTCGTCTAATTCTGTAAGAGCAGAGTTAGCAGAGTTTAAGTAAGTCTTTGCAGCAGCGTTAGCAGACTGAATCTTAGACTTCTTTACGTAACCGAGCATTGCAGGAACGAGGATTGCTGCGAGAACACCGATGATAGCAATAACAACGATGAGCTCAATGAGTGTAAAACCTTTTTTTGTTGTTTTCATGATAGAAAACCTCCTTAAAAATATAATATTGTTTTGTGCTTTCGCACGTTGATTTTCGGGGTAAGTTTCTTTCTATTCCCTTATCCCCTTTCGGTAATTATAGTATACCACTTCATTCACAAATTGTCAATAGTTTCTTGCAACTTTTTTCAAAAAAAATTCATTTTTTACATCGAAACGGTAAATCGGCATTTATTTTATGCCGTTTTCGTCAAAATGCACAACAGTCTGTGAACTTTTTAAGTAATTTAACTTTAGTGTTTCTTTTCAACTGTCTGTACAAATACCCCTATTTTTCCCATAGTAAAATCAAGTTTTATATTTACTATTTGTATATTAGCTGTTTTTACACAAATTTTTATAATTTTTTCACCGTTTTTTCACATTGAAAAATTACATTTTTTCTTTAATTGTGTACTCTTTAAATATTAGTTAAATGTTATTTCCGTCAGACGTAACTTTTGAGTAAAATATATATAAAATTAATTTTCATCACCGTTTCACACCCTCACGAAAGAGTTTTATGGAGTACATAATTGCGTTTTTAATTTCTGTCCTTGCAGGTATAGTTAGCTACTATATCTGTAAATTCATTGACAGAAAGTAAACCGACGAAAAAATGAAAAAACTCGGAGCTGCCACTCCGAGTTTTTTCTTTGTCAATGGACATCATAGCTTTTTCTGGTTTTCACCATACTTATATTATACTCTCTTTTTCTGCATTTGTCAACCCTTTATAAAAACAGACGGCATTTCTGCCGCCTGTAATAATTTTTCGGTAGTTTTGAACACAAATTGCCGAATTAGTT
>JAZSPR010000167.1:0-13243 GCA_045537555.1 Acutalibacteraceae bacterium
TTCCTATGACGGACGCCCGATGGGCGACCCTACTGGGTTTATCGCACAATTTTAATAAAATCAACACCGTAAGGTGTTCCGAAATTGCGAATTGAGCATTGCGAATTGCGAATTTAAAAGAGCCCGACAAATTATTGTTTATACAAACATTGTCGCAAGAGCCATAATTTCCTCCTGCGTTGCAGTTTTTGCATCGACTTCACCGGCTTTCTTTCCGCCTGACATAACAATAATTCTGTCACACACGCCCAGAAGCTCCGGCATTTCAGATGAAACCATAATCACCGTTTTTCCATTTGCGGCAAGCTCCTGAATCAGCTGATATATTTCATATTTTGCCCCCACATCAATACCTCTTGTCGGTTCATCAAGCAAAAGAACATCAGGCTGAGTCAGAAGCCATCTTGCAAGAATTACTTTCTGCTGATTTCCGCCCGAGAGTGACCTTATTTTTGTTTCCTGATCAGGTGTTTTTATCCGCATTGAATCAATTGCCCACTTTGTGTGTTCCTTCATCTTTTTATCACTCAGAAAAGGGCCTCTGCTGTATCTTTCAAGGCTTGAGATTGTTGTATTTTCACGGATATCAAGTATACCGAAAATTCCCGTAGCCCGTCGCTCTTCCGTAAGCAATGCAAAACCGTTTTTTATTGATTCCCTTGCATTTCTGTTTTTCACTTCTTTACCGTCAAGCTCAATTGTTCCGCTCCGACGCTTTGAAATACCGAAAATATTTTCAAGAAGTTCCGTTCTTCCTGAGCCGTCAAGCCCTGCAACGCCGAGAATCTCCCCTTTTCTTGCCGAAAAAGAAACGTCGCTGAGCTTTGAATATTCAGCTGTCAGCCCTTTGACATGAAGCCACTCTTCGCCTGTTTCGTGCTTCTTCGGAGGATATCTGTTTGTAAGCTCTCTGCCAACCATAAGACGGATTAGTTCATCAATTGTTATCTCTTTTGCCGATACGGTTGCAATATGTTTACCGTCACGCATTACTGTAACATCATCTGAAATTCTCAGAATTTCTTCCATTTTATGAGAGATGTAAATTATTCCGCAACCTCTGTCACGGAGCATATTGATGATTTTAAAAAGATGCTCCGCTTCTTCCTGATTGAGTGATGATGTAGGCTCATCAAAAACTATAATTTCGGAATCATATGACACAGCTTTTGCGATTTCAACCATCTGACGCTGAGAAACGGACATCGTGCTCATAACAGTTGCAGGGTCAATCGTGATACCAAGATATTCAAGAAGCTTTTTTGTGCTGTCGTACATCTTTTTTTCGCTGACAATCGGAAGATACTTTGCTACTTTCGGAAATCTGCCAAGCCACATATTATCCATAACATTCCGCTTGAGTGCCTGATTAAGCTCCTGATGTACCATTGCAACACCGTTTTCAAGAGCCTCTTTTGAATTTCTGAAATTCACTTCTTTTCCGTTAAGAAATATTTTTCCGCTGTCTTTAGAATAAACACCGAAAAGACATTTCATAAGAGTGGACTTGCCTGCCCCGTTTTCACCCATAAGAGCATGCACGGTCCCCCGTCTGACGGTGAGAGAAACATTATCAAGTGCCTTTACACCGGGAAATGATTTTTCAATATTCTCCATACGGAGAAGAATGTCTTTGTTTTTTGTTTTCATAATTACACCGTTAAATCAGAATTTGTCGGGGTCTTTCAAATTCGCAATTGGAAATTCGCAATTCGCAATTGTGGAAGGGGCTTGCCCCTTCCACAATTATAATGGTTCAAAAGGCGGAGCCTTTTCCTTAATTGCGCATTGATAATTGCTAATTGCCAATTTAATTTGTCGAGGATACCTCGACAAATTATTGTTTATCTTACATACTGTTCATACGGAATATTGATTCTCCAGTTGCCTACAATATTTTCCTCATCAATACCGTCAAATGCATTTTTATTCTCAAGGAAATTTTCGGCAACCTCAGCAATTGCATCAGCCATGCCCTCTGCATCCTGCTTGATTGTGCCTGTCATAGCACCGTCTTCAATCTTTGCTTTTGCGGCTTCTGTTGCATCAACACCGAAAACGGGAATCTTTTTACCCAAGCCGTTATTATAGCCTGCTGACTGCAATGCGGCTATGGCTCCGAGTGCCATTTCGTCATTATTTGCAATAACAAGCTCCACCATATTACCTGCCGACTCGCTGTATTGAGCAAGTATTGTTCCCATATAATCAGTTGCCGCCGCAGATGACCACGTGCCATCCTGATCAACAAGGTATCTGTTCTGATTTGCTTCATCATAAAAAAGAAGCTCAGGCTTTCCGTTTTCAGAGAGGACTTTATTTGCATCTTCAACCGCAAACTGTGTTCTCGCAATAGCTTCAAGGTTGCCCTCCTGACCTTTGAAGAGAACATAACTGATTTTTCCGTCACCGTTAAGGTCAACAGAATTATAATGTTTCACAAGATAATCACCTATCATTTCGCCCTGCATATGACCTGCCATTTCATAGTCTGTGCCGACCATAACGCATTTTTCATAGCTTTTGATAACAGATTCGGAAACAGAACGGTTAAAGAAAATAACGGGAATGTTTTTTTCCTTTGCAAGGTTCACAATATTCTGTGCCGCATCTTCCGAGCCTGTGTCAACAATATTCACGGCAAGCAAGGAAGAGCCTTTTGCAATGGCTGTCTGAACCTGTTCTGTCTGAGTTGTCTGATTTCCGTTGCCGTCATAATTCTGATATTTCAGCCCGGCATCTTTTAATTCCTCATCCATTTCGGCACGGACAGACGAGATATATGTGTCTGAATATGTGTAATAAAATACGGAAACTTCACCCGCCTGTGAAGTCTGACCTGATTGATTATTGTTCTGATTATTTTCCGGTTCATTATCTTTACAACCCGCAAAACTAATAACCGTCAACAATGAAAGAATAATAGCTGTCAGTTTTTTCATTTTTTTGTTCCTCCGATGATTTTTATACTATTATTCTTTTCCGTTAATCCGAATCTTAACCAAAAAAAGCAAAAAAAATTCAGCCAACATGAGTTGACTGAATCATTTTTATTCTTCATTCATTATTCTGTTTGCTTTTTTCATTGTTTTTGCAAGGAATATCGAGCTGAGAATCAGCGAACAGACTTCTGCAATGGGGAATGCCCACCATACCATTTCGAGTATTCCTGTTTTTGAAAGAAGCCATGCTGCAGGAATAAGAACAACAAGCTGACGGCAGACCGAAACAATAAGGCTGTAAACGGGATTGCCGATAGCCTGACAGACAGAACCCGCAATAATACAGAAACCTGCAAGGCAGAGATGAATAGCGATTATTCTCAGAGCAGGAACACCGATTGCAATCATATTTTCAGATGCATTGAAAATTGATAACAATACGTGAGGAATTGTTTCAAATACAATAACACCGACAAACATAAGCGCAACAGCCGTTATGATTGTAATCTTGATTGTATTTTTTACACGGTCGGGCTTCTTAGCGCCGAAGTTATAAGAAATAATCGGAACCATACCGTTATTCAGACCGAAAATCGGCATAAATATAAAGCTCTGCAGTTTGAAATATGCACCGAATACAGCCGTCGCTGTTTCTGTGAAAGAAATGAGAATATTATTAAGGCTGAACGTCATTACAGAACCGATTGACTGCATAATGATTGACGGAAAACCTACTCTGAGTATCTCTTTAGCCGTTTCTTTGTTCCAACGGATTTTTTTAAAGCTCAGATTGATTTCGGGATTACATTTTATATTGAGAATAACGGCAAATATTGCGGCAACAATCTGACCTGAAACCGTTGCAACAGCCGCACCCTTTACACCCATTGCAGGGAAGCCGATAAGACCGAAAATGAGAATCGGGTCAAGAATTATATTGATAACTGCACCCGTGAGCTGTGTCACCATTGCAAGAGTTGTTCTGCCCGTTGACTGAAGAAGTCTTTCAAAACAAAACTGTGAGAAAATACCGAATGAGCAACCCAGACAGACGGATGCATAATCTGTACCGTACTGAACGATTTCTTCGGTTTCCGTCTGCAGAAGGAAGAACGGCTTTGAGAGGAATATGCCGATAATGGCAAATATAACTGAAAAGCAAAGGGATATAAAAATACCCGTATTGGCTGCTCTGTCTGCCGCATCCTGATTCTTTTCACCGAGTGAACGTGAGAGAAGGGCATTTATACCGACTGCAGTACCGCCGCCGAATGCAATCATGAGGCTCTGCAACGGAAATGCGAGAGAAACCGCATTGAGTGCATTTTCACTTATCTGAGCCACAAAAACGCTGTCAACAATATTATAAAAAGCCTGAACAAGCATTGAAATCATCATGGGGACTGCCATTGAAAAAAGAAGCTTACCAACGGACATAACACCCATTTTGTTTTCAGTCAGGACACTTTTTTTATTTTCTGAACTCATTATTTTTCCATTCCTTTTTATATACATCGGTTAGTATGATAACACAATATAATTTATGAGTCAATGTACATAATAACAGAAAAACAGCCCTTTGCAGGACTGTTTTCTATATTAAGGATATTACTCGAGTTTTGCTGAAATACGAAGAATTTTTCTTGCATCTGCCGCTGTGATTTTGTTATTTTTATCCATGTCGGCAATACGTGTCTGATATTCTGTAGCCTTCTCAAGCTTTGCGGAAATTCTGAGTGCAAGACGTGCATCGGCTGCCGTGATTTTGCCGTTACCGTCAACGTCACCGGGCTTGCCTTCTTCTTTGAGTGCGGCAATACTTCTTTCTTCAACAACTGCCTCGCAAACAGTACATTTTTTCTGTTCTTTGCCCTCTTTGCCGATTTCTGCATTCTTTACAACTTCCCATGAACCGGGAGTATGAGCTTTCTTTGCAACTTCTTTCTGTGCTACAAGAATTTCACCACAAACGGAACACTTCTTGCCTTCTGTTATACCCTTTTCCGTACATGTTGCGGATTTACCTGAAATTACTTCTTCCTTGTGACCGAGTGCAGAAAGTTCTTCCTGTGCTACAAGAATCTCATCACATACGGAACACTTCTTGCCTTCTGTAAGTCCTGTTTCGGTACAGCTTGCTGATTTACCTGCAATTATTTCTTCTGTATGACCGAGAGCGGGAATTTCTTCAATATAACTGACACCACATTCACATAAATAGGAACGTATTCCTGATTTTATACATGTTGCAGTTACGATTGTTGATACATCATAATTATGTTCGTGTCCATAATAAACCGTCACATTTCCATCAAAATCACAATCAAAAGCATTCCATTCATTTTTAGTGCCGCCAAAATATACAGTTTTAAGCTCCTCACAACCCAGAAATGTCCAAAAATGAAGGGTTTCAACAGAATCCGGAATAAAAATCCTCTCAAGTGATGTACAATAACCAAATGCACAATAATCAATCAATAATACGGAGTCAGGAATTACAACATTTTTAAGTCTGTAACAGCTATCAAATGCTAACATTCCAATGCTCTTAACAGTATCGGGAATTGTGATACCTGTAATTCTTTTGCAATCAGCAAATGCCAAATCTTCGATTGTTGTAACCGGATAACCTTCAATAGTGTCAGGAATGACAATATCGCCGCTGATTGTATTTTCACAACCGGTAATCATAACTTCACCACCAGACACTCCATAAATAAACTCGCCGTAAGTTGCCGCTGAAGCCGATATACCCACAACAAAGAACAAAGATATTACTGAAACAAGCATTGCAATTGTAACTAAAACTTTTTTCACCTTTACCACCTCATAAGTTCTTTCTTTTTTTCACATATAATATAAAATAAAACCTCTCCCCTTTCAACACAAACGGAACGAAATGCCTTTTTAGGGGAACGAAATTTACTTTACGATTTTCATTATAGCCCGATTACGGGCAATTGTCAATAGAAGGACATGATTTTATACTATAATTATAAGGTGGTGTTTGCTGTTGATAATATTCGATAAATTATGGGTTACAATGAAAGAAAAAAACATTTCGCAATATTCACTTATCAAAAATTACGGTTTCAGCACGGGTCAGCTTGACAGATTAAGAAAAAACGGAAATATCAACACATTTACACTCAATCAGCTTTGTGAAATTCTTGAATGCAAACTTGATGATATTGCAGAATTCAAAAAAGACGAATAAAATCCGCTTACGGGATATACCCCACAAGCGGATTTTTCTATTTTCAGAATTATTTTAATCGTAATAACCCTTTGCAATCATATCTTCGATTGCGGCTACGACGCCGGGTTTGTCTTCCTTGTATGTAACGCCGTACCATTTATCTTCTGCGGCAAGAACTTTTACTTTCTTTGTGTTGGTTTCGATAAGCTCTGTAACAATAAGAGGAAGATAATACTCTTTTTTCGGCTCGTTGATATTTTCTTCAAGAAACTCTTTGAACCCTTTTTCGATATAAGAGAAGATGTCAGGTCTGAAACCCCAGAGGTTCATTGAAACGAGTGTATCAGGTGCAAGCTGAGTCCATGTTGCTCCGTCATCTTCCGTGAACTGACAGTCATTGTTGATTTTTGTTCTCTCCGTTACGCTTTCAAGGCAATCGTCCTTTACGACGCACACACCACGTGCAACCGTGCCGTTTTCTGTAAGTGTATTCTTAAGACGGAAACCTGCCATGCAGTAATCGTCTTCATTATTTACAAGTTCATTATAAATCTTTTCAAAAGCACCTCTGCCGTAGTAGTCATCAGCATTTACAACTGCAAAAGGCTCATTTACGGCATCCTTACAGCAGAGAATTGCGTGGGCTGTACCCCAGGGCTTTTCTCTTGTTTCGGGACAGATGAAGCCTTCGGGAAGCTTATAAAGCTCCTGATAAACGTATTCAACATCAATCACTTTTTCAATTCTTTTACCAACGATATTGATAAAATCTTCTGCAATAGCTTCTTTTATAACAAAAACAATCTTTGTGAATCCTGCTTTTTTTGCATCGTAAACGGAGAAATCAAGAAGAACTCTGCCGTCTGCCGAAATGGGTTCCATCTGTTTCAGGCCGCCGAAACGACTGCCCATGCCTGCCGCCATAACTACGAGTGTTGCATTTTTTGACATAGAATTACCCTCTTAACTTTAAGTATTTTTATTATTATAGCATACATTGAAAATATATTCAACTACAAAAAAAGTCTGACACTGCAAAGATGTCAGACTTTATAAATTATTTAATTATCTTACAGAACCGATAAGAGCTTCAAAATCCTTAACCATTGCTGAAGCAGTTGTGTTACCTGTTGCAACAAGTTCAAGGCTCTTGTTTGAGGGTTCAAGAAGTGCCATGTAATCGTTATCGGGGATGATGTAACCGATCTGGTCGTTTGTGATACCGAATACGATAACTTCTCTGCCGTTTGTCATATCAGCGATAGGAGCATATGTCCAGTCTGTACCTGTCCATGACTTGTCAGCTGTGAGGCATCCGCCGTAAATGAGTTCAGCAGCGATTTCACCGGGAACAAGAAGAACAGCGATGTCTGTGCCGAGTTCCATGTAACCGATTTCTGAAACAACCTGATAATTGTTACCGTCGATAACAACGCTGTTTGTGATAAGACCCATCTTACCTGCAAAAACAAGAATCTGGTTTGTGATTGTATAGAATGTTTCCTTGTGAGTAATGTTGAGAACGGGAGCTACTACTGTTTCGTTATCGATTGAAGCAAACTTATCTGAGAAAGCCTTTGCATAGATTGTAAGACCTTCAACAGTTTCTGCACCTTCGGGAACACCTACTGCTTCCCAGTCCTGAGTTGTGCCCTGCTGAGCATTGAGAACCATGATAAAGTCTGCATCATATGTTTCGTTGATGTACTGTTCCATGTAGTAGGGGTAGTCACCTGTGAGCTCTGTACCGCCTGCACCGTTACCTACGCAATGAGCAGCACTTGTTGTGAACCAGATTTCTCTGCCGCCGTCTGCGGGAACGAAACGGAAACGATCGAATTCTGCATCAAGAACCTGAGGATCTCTCTTATCTGTAACGAAATCTGAGAAATCTGCACTGCCGTGGTAGAGAGTACCGGCTGTCATTGAAGCAACAGCTGTTTCAAGAGTTTCTGCAATTTTAGCTGTCATGTTTGCCATGTATTCATCGTTGATACCGTTAACAGGGTCAGCCTTACCTGCATTGCCGAGAGCCTTGAGGATGCTGCCGTTCATACCGAGTGTATCAACTGCACTATGCTGATGAAGAACTGAAATGTTAAGGCTTACGATGTCATTTGCTTCGCAGAAATCTGCAAGAGATGCACGGATAGCTCTTACGTTTGTGCTTGTGATACCGTATGCGTCAACAACAACAAAAGCAACATTGCCTCTGCCTGAGTTGTCACTCATAACAACTGTTCTTACAAGAAGGTCGTCAAGAATTGCTGAAACAACCTTATCTTCAAATGCAAGTGAACCGCCTACAAAATGCTTGCCGTCCATTTCATTACCTGTAAGAATTGAAGCATTTGCATAACCCATTGACCAGAATGCACCGTCTGCGGGAGCATCAAGGAATTCTTCTGTTCCTGCGAAGACATTTTCTGTCTTATGGTCTGCCTTATTCTCCCATGAAGGAGGATTGGGGATAAACTTATTGATAACTTTGATAAGTGCATCAATAATTTTGTCAAGTGCATTGTAAAGAACCTTGTTGAATGTGCTTACTTCTGCGTTTACGGGAACTTCGGGGTCATAAGCCGCATATGTTGCGGGGGCCATAACGGCACCGAGAAGCATTACACAGAGAACAACTGAAATAACTTTTCTGAAAGTTTTTTTCATTTGAATCACCTTCCGTTTTTTAGTAAATATATTATAAGCTTTTAAAAAACCTTTGTCAATAGTTATTCAAGACCTGCTGATTTTCTCAGCGCTTTTCTTGCATCGGATGCTGTAACTTTACCGTCACCTGTCAGGTCGGCAAGTTTTAGCTGGTCTGCTGTAAAGAGTTCAAGACGGGCTGTTGCTCTGAGAATAAGTCTTGCATCAGCGGCTGTGAGTTTGCCGTCATAGTTGACGTCACCTGTTGCTGTTGCACCTTTTTTGATTGAAATACTGTCAACCTTCTTTGCTCTGTTACCGTTTACCGTGTAGGATGTGAGATAAAGAGTGTCGCCGTAAATTTCAATTGCAGAGAACATGG
Organism: Acutalibacteraceae bacterium; assembly: GCA_045537555.1. Lineage (GTDB taxonomy): Bacteria > Bacillota > Clostridia > Oscillospirales > Acutalibacteraceae > UBA1081. Next base: position 9,170 of record JAZSPR010000167.1, read on the forward strand.
GCTGTTTGGGATTTGTATTGAATCCTGATTCGGGGAAATCAACCTTGTTTGTTTTATGGCTTTCATCACTCATAACGCCTGAAGAAGCAAGTGATGAATACAACACACCGACGGGATTGGGGATTGTTCTGTAATAAGTTTCGCCGTTATTCTGATGAGGATATGAAACTTTCGGTTCATCAACGACTTCGTTTTTATACATTCCGTCTGTTCTGTAATAAACACCGTCACTACCTGTAAGAACAATGTCAACATTGTATTCTTCCATAAGAGCTGTCATCTGTTTCATGTAAGCTGACTGTGTTTCTCTTGTTGCATAACCGCCGTTTGTGTAAACAGGGTCATGGATTGCAACAATCTTCCACTTTGCCTGAGTTTTGCCCATATCTTTTTCGAGCCATTCAAGCTGTTCTTTTTTAAGTTTGCCGTCTTTATCTACACAGTTTGAATCAAGAACAACAATATGCGCAAAATTATAATCGAAAGAATAATAAACGCCTGTTTTTTCTGATTCACCGAGAAGAGAACCTATTGCAAAATTCTGCTTTATGGTGTCGGTTGTATCATTGCTTCCCGCAACGGGAACAAGATATGATGAAAGAAGATTCTCTGAAATACCGTCAAGCATTTTCTGCCACTGTCTGAGGTCTTTGTTGTTGTCAACATAATTACCTGTATGAAGAACAAAATCAGAATCGGGATAGATATATTCGGCACAGTTGAGAATATTTCCGAAAATATCAAAATCAGCCTGAGAATCACCCATTGTATCGGAAACATGAATGAATGAAACAGTTTCGCTGTCATTTGCAGTTGTAAAAGTAACAGTTTCGCTCCACCAGTTCTTAGAACTGTCTCCCACACGCATGAAATATGTCTGTCCGGGTTTAAGGCCCGTGATTTTCATTGTATGCTGTGTGAGTTCAACAATCTGTTCACCGATTGAAACAAATCCGAGCTCAAGCCTTGCATAAGTACGTTCAATCTCATTGTTTGCGATAACAATTGAAACGTCTTTCGGACCGATGAAGTGTTTACCGTAGAATGAGCTGTCTTTTTTATCGTAAATCTCAATATTTGTACCTTCAACGGTTGACTTCGTATACCATGTAACATAAGTTTCGGTCTGTGTATTGTTACCCGGTGTAACGGTAATCATTGTAGGGATTCTGTAATTTTCTCTTGATGCATAGGATTCGGCACCCTTGTTTCCGTCATATGTCACATCATAGTCGCCTTTTATCTGAGGGTCTGTATCCGTAACATAATCATTGAAAATATCGGCAAGCTGTTCACCGACAAGAACTGCATTTTCATCATCAAAATAATAATTTACGAAATAAGCAATTACTTCGTCAATTGATTTACCGTAATCACTGAGTACTCCTGATTTAAGAATACCGTTTACGGCACCTGTGATGCTTGAATCATTTCCGGTTAAAGCAAGATATGCCTTGAATGCAATCTGAAGATAATACCCGAGTGAATCGGGAGTGTCATCAAGAAAAACAAGATACTGGGGCTTCATCTGAAGCTGTGAAAGAATATCGTTGAAGAGAAGATCTCTTATGATTGTTTCACCGAGCATTTCCGCAAGGAAAGTTACAAGCTTGCCTGATTTAATGTTTTTTGAGACATCGTTTATGAATACATCATCGGATGAATCTTCATTACCGCATGTTGAATAAACAATCATAGAAAGGATAAGGTCATTAAGAGTGCCGCCGCGTTCCTTACTTCCGAAGCCGTAAGTTGAAAGAAATGCATCGCAATGCTTTGACGAAACCTGTGCATCAAATGCTGTTTTCAAACGTGTATAACAAAGATCTGAAAGTTCATCGGGATTCTGAAGAAGACTCGTCTTAGCCTGCTGATAAATGTCTTCAAGCAGATTCATGACATTTGTCGCATCAAAGAAAACAATAATATCAAGAATATTCAATCCGCCGTTCATCAGGTCATTTATATAATCAGTCAGCGAAATGCCGTACTGTGAAGAAACAAATGCTTCAAGAGTTTTGTTTCTTTCAACACCGGGGATGAGAATACTTGTAACATAATTCTTTATAACATCTGCACAGTAATCTGCAAGGTCGAAATTGTTGAACTGAACTCTGAGTGATGCGGTTTCTCTGTAAGGCTTTTCATATTCAACACCTTTTCTTGAAATAACAGGTTTCACTTCATCAACATCTGCAATGTCAAAATCAGCTACCTGACCGTTGAAAGTTGAAACTCGGAATGTATTCGGAAAACTTACAAGACCTGCAGACTGAACATCATATATAACATTGCCTTTATCTGAAATAACAGTTGAAATATCATTTTTGCCTGTACCTGCAGTAAAAATGTAATGCATACCTGCATCGGCAAGAACGTTTGCAAGCTTATCACCATTAAGAATATAATCTGAAGAGCCTGTGATGTCATCCCCACCCAGACTCCATGCACACATTCCGATGAGTGTCTGCCCTGCATGTCTTGCAATGGTGCATTCTGTCTTGATCCATTCAAGAAGTTTGTTTGAAATTTTTCCGCTTACTGCGTTATGACCGTTTCTGTATTCAAAATATGTTGCATCGATTACAAGAAGTCTGTATCCGCCGTCAAGCTCAACCGAATAAGAAAGACCTGCTGAATTCTGGTCAAATGCGTTATATTTGTTTGCGGCAAGATCGTAACCGAGCTCAGAATAAATTGTTTTGAACTGAGATGCTGTTGCAGGTGTGATATATTCTCTTGATCCGTTTTTGAATGATGATGCAGCTGCGCTGTTGGCATCTGTAGGACCGTTACAGACAATAACATTTACGCCTGTCTGCTCTTCGAGTTCAAGAAATCTTTCCGCAATGGCAACATGGTTTGTATATTCACCGCAATATGTCAGATTTCCGTTGACAAGAAGGTATTTAAGACCTTCATTTTCAACTTTCTGCTTAATTGCTTCAAATGTACTGTCAAGAATACCGTCTATCTGTTCATACTGATAACCGTTTGCCTTCGCATCAAGAAGAAAAGCCTCATTATATCCGCCTCTGTTTTCTTCAGAAACAAAAGATATATCTGAAAGTGTTGCAAAAGTCAGTTCATTCTTTGTTTCGTTTTCAGCAAAAGCGAAAAGCGGGATTGCTGTTATTATGAGTGTTGCCGAAAGAACAAATGAAATCATTTTTATATAAAAACAGGACCTTTTCAAATTCATTTTTCATTATCCTCCTGAATATATATATTCATTATTTATTATAACTTATCAATACCATAAAAGTAAAGAGTTAAATCACATTTCCTGAATTTTATTTCAGTTTTTTGTTAATTGTTACCACATAATTAACTTTTCTTTAAATTTTTTATAACTTAAAATTGACAAATTGTTATCTGTTTGTTATAATTACTTATATATCAAGGAGGTGTTATTATGTCTTTGCTTTTCGGGTTACTGAAAGGCTTTGTTTCAATTCTTTTAGCCATAATCAATATCCTCGGTATACAAATCAACACCACAAAAGTTGAGCTGTATGAAAACCCCGCATCTGGATACAAATGGGAATACTCATTTAATCAATCAGGCATAATGACATTGAATGATACACACTATTCACCTGATACAGCATCCATTCTTTCCGGAAAAGGTGGCGGAACAAGATATTTTACATTCAGAGCCCTTGACAGCGGAACTGTAAAAATTACTTTTGAATATGTAAAATATTCAGATAACCAAAGAGTTGTTGCTTCCGATTACATATACACATACATCGTTGATGATTACGGCGGAATCGCATTGTACAGTATAGAATAAAAAAGGGGCTGTAAAAAAACTTTTGTTTTTTTACAGCCCCTTTTTAGGGGATAGGGAAAAATGCGCAGAATGAACAAACTGAGCCCAAACAACGCATCTGCGTTGTTTGGGGTTACCCGAAGGTACGCCGAGTGGCGAAGTTTGTTTATAGCATAAAACAATAAATTATATTAAATTTATCAATTATGATTGTTTTTTCAGGTTTTTTAGTGCTATCAGCATAATGAAAACCTTTATTTTTCGTGTTTTATGCGGTCTGCACTTTTTTTACATCCCCT
>JAZSPR010000153.1:0-9285 GCA_045537555.1 Acutalibacteraceae bacterium
CGCCTAATTCACTTAAACGATTTTCTTTATTTTCTATATCAAAAAAACCAAACTGCATCTCTTTTTCCCTCTTTCGATTTTCTGATATCATTATATCATTTTTTCTCTTTTTTGAAAAGAGTTTTTAGAGATGCCCAATTACGAATTTCAGTTTAGTTCTTACCAGATAACTTTATCATCTATATCTTTCACAGCAGATGAAATAAATTCATCAACCGTCATCGCGCCCTGGTCACCGAAGCCTCTCTTTCTGACTGAAAGTGTGCCTTCTTCTGCTTCCTTGTCACCGACAACGAGCATATAAGGAATCTTTTCCATCTGAGCTGAACGGATCTTGTACCCTGTCTTTTCCCTCCTGTCGTCAACAGTTACTCTCATGCCGAGTGCTTCGAGCTTTGCCTTGACTTCATAGCAGTAGTCAAGATGTCTGTCTGCAATGGGAAGGAAACGAATCTGCTCGGGAGCAAGCCACATGGGGAATGCACCTGCGTACTTTTCAATAAGAAGTGCGAGTGTTCTTTCGTAACATCCGATTGATGTTCTGTGAATGATATAGGGATTCTTCTTTGTGCCGTCACGGTCAACATATTCCATGCCGAACTTCTCAGCGAGCATCTGGTCGATCTGGATTGTGATGAGTGTATCTTCCTTGCCGTAAACATTCTTTATCTGAATATCGAGCTTAGGACCGTAGAAAGCGGCCTCACCGATACCTACTTTGTATTCGATGCCGATATCATCAAGAATTTCTTTCATGATGCCCTGTGCTTCGTCCCACTGTTCGGGAGTGCCGATATACTTTTCTGTATCTGCCGGATCCCACTGTGAGAAACGGTATGAAACATCTTCATAAAGACCGAGAGTTTTAAGCATAAAGATACAAAGATCAAGACAGCGCTTGAATTCGTCGGCAAGCTGTTCGGGAAGACACATAAGGTGGCCTTCTGAAATTGTGAACTGACGAACACGGATAAGACCGTGCATTTCGCCTGATGATTCATTTCTGAAAAGAGTTGAAGTTTCAGCAAGTCTCATGGGAAGATCACGGTATGAACGTGCTCTGTTGAGGTATGCCTGATACTGGAACGGACAGGTCATGGGACGCAGTGCAAAAACTTCATCGTCCTTTTCCTCGTCACCTAAAACGAACATGCCGTCTTTATAATGATCCCAATGGCCTGAAATCTTGTAAAGGTCGCTCTTTGCCATAAGGGGAGTTTTTGTGCGTACCCAGCCACGTCTTGCTTCTTCGTCTTCAACAAATCTCTGAAGAGTCTGAACAATGAATGTGCCCTTGGGAAGAAGAATGGGAAGTCCCTGACCGATGCAATCAACAGTTGTGAAGAGTTCGAGCTCTCTGCCGAGCTTGTTGTGGTCACGTTTCTTTGCTTCTTCCATTCTCAGAAGATGTTCCTCGAGGTCAGCAGCCTTTGTGTAAGCTGTGCCGTAAACACGCTGAAGCATCTTCTTTGTTGAGTCACCTCTCCAGTAAGCACCTGTTGCACTTGTGAGCTTGAATGCCTTTACTCTTGAAGTGTCGGGAATGTGAGGGCCTGCACAAAGCTCAACAAAATCGCCCTGCTTGAAGAATGAAATGTTTTCGCCTTTTCCTGCGTGTTCTTCTATAAGTTCAACCTTGTAGGGTTCGTCCTTTTCTTTCATCATTGCGAGAGCTTCGTCGGGAGTCATCTCGAATTTTTCAAGTTGTAAGCCCTCTTTGACTATCTTTTTCATTTCACCCTCGATTTTTTCAAGCACTTCGGAAGTGAAAGGAACATCTACATCGAAATCATAGTAAAAACCGTTGTCGATAGCAGGTCCGATTGCAAGCTTTGCATTGGGGAACAGTCTTTTAACTGCCTGAGCAAGAATGTGAGATGCTGTGTGACGGAATGCCTTTTTACCCTCTTCGTCATCGAATGTGAGAATTTCAAGAGCGCAGTCCTTGTCAAGAACTGTACGAAGGTCAGCCACTTCACCGTCAATTCTGCATACGCATGCAGCCTTATAAAGACCCATGCCGAGACTTTTTGCCACATCAGCGGCAGTTATACCGGCGTCAAATTCTTTTATAACGCCGTCTTTAAGAGAAATTTTAATCATATATATACCTCCTGATGATAATTCATTGGTTTAGTTTTTTTATTATTTTATCGAAATCAGATTCGATTTTTTGTGTTTTATTAAATTCTGCATATTCTGAAAATGCTTTTTCTTCGGCTTTTTTTCTTGATATTCTTCCTTTATCTTTCAAAATATCATATCTCCTGAAAGATAAAAACTCATTGATGCTTTCTGCAAATTCTTCCATAGTGAAAGTGTTTTCTCTTTCAATCAGGTCTTCAATGTAATCAAAATAACCTGTTACGGTTCTTTCAAGTTGCCTTATCTGCTTTTCGTCAAGATAATTTTTTGCAACTGCAACATCTGATTTCAGAATTCTTCCGTCAGGTGCATTTTTCCATGTGGAAAGCCCCATATTATCTTTTGATTTATCTGCACCGTCATATATTATTTCAGCAGCAGTTTTTCCTGTTATTGCATAATGGAATTTATTCTGAACCATTGCGTAAAAATCATGGGTAACGGTAGAATTTTTATCGTAATCAATACTGCATTCTGCAAAAATATCTGTGATTTGTTGCCATATTCTGCGTTCACTTGCACGGATTGAACGGACTCTTTCAAGCAATTCACGGAAATAATCTTTTCCGAAAGCGGTTTTTCCCTGTTTGAGTCTGTCGTCATCAATTGCAAAGCCTTTTATCATATATTCTTTCAGAATTCCTGTTGCCCAGATTCTGAAATGTGTTGCCCGTTTTGAATTTACACGGTAACCGACGGAAATTATTGCATCAAGGCTGTAAAAGTTTGTTAGTGTTGTCTGTGTTTTTCCTTGAACAGCACCATGTTGAGTGGTTGTTGCAATTTTTTCAACAACCACTTTTTCATCCAATTCATTATCCTCAAAAATATTTTTCAAATGTTTACTGATAGTTGATTTATCCACATCAAACAACTCTGCCATTGATTTCTGACTGAGCCATATGGTTTCATCTTTTATTACTGCATTAACTGATACATTTTCATCAGCAGAATTATATATAAGGAAATTAAAGTTATCGTTTACCATTTTCGTCACCATAAAAACAAAAAAACTTCACCCCAAAACTGGGATGAAGTATAAACTCCACGGTTCCACCCAAATTACGGATACAACATATCCGTCACTCAAGCGACTTTAACGCAGTCATACGGCACACCTTAACGCATTTTTGCTTTTCGGCGGCACTCGGGAGCGGTAGCGGTTGCTTACACTTTATTCTGCTCACAGCTTCTGCAGAACTCTCTGAAAAAGTGACGGTGCAATGCCTTCTCCGTCATAGTTTTATCACTATTACATTTAATTATAAACACTCTGCTGAAAAAGTCAAGAGGAAAAATGTTATGTCTGCCTGAATAATCTGATTAATTCCCTGAAAAGAAAATAAAATATCGCAACGAAGCCTGCAATGGGAAGAAGATTAAGAATTTTCAGAAACATTGAGTTAAAGTTGTTGAGAGCAAATATAGTTGAAAAGATTGAATATAATTGCAACAGCGGAACAACCGTTATTACTCCTCTTAACAGTACGGATGTTTCTTTTCTGAAGAAAATCCATACAATTGCCGCAATAACAAATGCTTCCGGAGCAAAAATTGACAGTGCCAATATTGTTTCGTGATTATAAAAGTAGCGATTCAGGTCAATTTTGTAAAGAATTTCTGCTACAAAGCCAAATGGCGACCAACAAAAAATAAAAAAGTATAAAAGTCCGCAAATCATATAGAACATAAGAAAACCGAATATGATTTTTTTAATAGTTGACATATTTTTCTGCATGTTCATCCCTCCTGATGAATATTTTTTGATTTAAAAATCAATTCCCTGAAAAGAAAATAGAATATCGCAATGAAACCAGCAATAGGTAGAATGACAAGAAATTTTAATGTTTTTGAAGTGTAATAACTGTTGATATAAGTTGCCCCGTAAAAAGAAATCAACTGCCAGACAGGAACTGCCGTAATTATCCCTCTCAACAGAACGGAAGTCTCTTTTCTGTAGAAAATCCACACAATTGCCGCAATAACAAATGCTTCGGGAATAAAAAGAATCACAGGACCTATAAGTCCGTCATTAAAGAAAGTTAAATCCCAATTCATTGCATAAATAAATTTTGTTACAAATGAGATTTCCGAACAGGTGTAAAGGAAGAAAAATGAAAGTCCTGAAACCAACCAAAGCATAAGAATTATAAATATAACTTTTTTTATTTTCGATAAAATTTTCTGCATTGTTATCCCTCCTGATATGTATTCGGGAGTATCCCCTTTTCATAAAAGCATATTTTCAGAATAACTGCAATAGTTTTTAATAAAAACGGTTGTCTACATTTTGTTGCACGGATGTTTTTAAGAAAAAAATCTGCCGGGTGTTCTTACGAACACCCGGCAATTGCCGTGCTGAAATTATTGAGTCTTATTTTCTTGACCACTTGACGCCTTCAGGTGTGTCTGTAAGAACAATGCCTCTTGCATTAAGTTCGTCACGGATCCTGTCAGCCTCTGCCCAGTTCTTGTCTTTTCTTGCCTGAGTTCTCTGAGCTACGAGTGCATCGATTTCGGCATCCTCTTCGTTTGCGGGTGCATCATCCTTCTTTTCAGCAAGCTTCTTTGCCTGCTCCACAAGGTCAAGTGAAAGAACGTTATCGAAATCATTAAGAAGTGCAAGCTTTGTTGCATCATTTGTGTCTGCCTTGAGAACATCGTAAACTGCAGTTACTGCAAGTGATGTATTGAGGTCATTGCCGAGAACTTCACTAAACTTCTTTGTGTATTCAGCGAAAACTGCTTCGTCAATTTCGCCCTCTTCTTTGAGTGCGCCGACTCTTGCAAGAAGCTTATTGAATGCTGCCTCTGCATTTGAAAGAGCTTCGTATGAGAATTCCTGACTCTTTCTGTAATGTGACTGCAGACAGAAGAAACGGTAAGCAAGGGGGTTATAACCCTTTTCTTCAAGAAGTGAAACTGTGAGGAATTCACCCTTTGACTTACTCATTTTGCCGTTTGATGTGTTAAGATGCATTACATGGAACCAGTATTTGCACCACTCGTGACCGAGATATGCCTCACTCTGTGCGATTTCGTTTGTGTGGTGGGGGAATGCGTTGTCGATACCGCCACAATGAATATCAAGATATTCACCGTTGTGCTTGAGAGAAATTGCAGAACATTCAATGTGCCAGCCGGGATAACCGATACCCCAGGGGCTGTCCCATTTAAGTTCCTGGTCTTCAAACTTTGACTTTGTGAACCAGAGAACGAAGTCTGTCTTGTTCCTCTTGTTTTCGTCCTCGGAAACGCTGTCACGGACACCTATTGCAAGATCTTCCGCATCAAAATTGTTAAAAACATAGTAATCTTTGAGTTTTGATGTGTCAAAGTAAACATTACCGCCTGCGATATATGCGTAACCGCCGTCGAGAAGTCCCTGTACCATTTCGATAAATTCTGCAATACAGTTTGTTGCAGGCTCAACGACATCGGGCTTTTTGATGTTGAGCTTTTCGCAGTCTGAGAAGAATGCATCGGTGTAGAACTGTGCGATTTCCATAACTGTCTTCTTTTCTCTCTTTGCTCCCTTGAGCATCTTGTCTTCACCTGTATCGGCATCGCTTGAAAGATGTCCGACGTCTGTGATGTTCATTACGCGCTTTACATCATAACCTGCATAGCGGAGAGACTTTTCAAGAACGTCTTCCATAATATATGTTCTCAGATTGCCGATGTGGGCAAAGTGATAAACTGTGGGACCGCAGGTGTACATACTGATTTTACCTGCTTCATGGGGAATGATTTCTTCTTTTCTTCTTGATGCTGAGTTATATAAAAACATGTTTTTTCTCCTTATTTATTGATTGTTGCGGCAAGTGCATTTATCATGCTTTCAAGTCTTTCAATTTCTTCTGCAACGGGGTCGGGAATGTGAATCTGGTCGAGGGCTTCAACCTTTACGCCGTCAAGCTTTACAACTCTTGCAGGAGTACCGACTGCCGTTGAATTTGCGGGAATTTCGTGAAGAACAACAGAACCTGCCGCAATTTTTGTATTATCTCCTATTTTAATGGGACCGAGTACCTTTGCACCGGCACCAATCATAACATTATTGCCGACTGTGGGATGACGTTTACCCACGTCCTTACCCGTACCGCCGAGTGTCACGCCCTGATAGATTGTAACATCATCACCGATTTCGGTTGTTTCACCGATAACTACGCCCGTACCGTGGTCGATAAAAAATCTTTTGCCTATCGTTGCACCGGGGTGGATTTCAATACCTGTTCTGCGTACACATCGCTGAGACAGCCATCTTGCGAGAAAATGAAGATTGTGGCGATGACACCAGTTAGCTTTTCGATGCGACCTGATTGCGTGAAGTCCCGGATACAGAAGTAGTATCTCAAGAACAGACGATGCCGCAGGGTCACGGTCTTTTATGCACTGAATGTCTTCTCTTAGCTGTCTGAACATAACCGATTGACAACGGAAACCGTAAAAGTTTCTGTGTTTTCTCCTTTCAAATAGTTATTATAATGTGTATTCATAATCATTATACTATAAACGAACAGAAAATGCACTATTTATTTTATATTTTTTTCAATGAATTTTATTAAATTAGGACTTGATTTTTTAGAAAGATTAATGTATAATACACAAGCAACCGAACAAGGACGATTAGCTCAGTTGGTAGAGCATTCGCTTGACGTGCGAAGGGTCAGCGGTTCGAGTCCGTTATCGTCCACCAAAAAATTACCAAAGCATGCTTTGGTAATTTTTTTATCCAATCCGCAGGATTGGCATATCATCAACGCACGAAGTGCGGTGCATATCATCAGCCCTTCGGGCTGCATATCATCACGCGTCAGCGTGCATTTTCCTGCGGCTTGATGATATACAACACTCCGTGTTGATGATATGCCGCAACAAGTTGCGGATGATATACAAGGCTCCGCCTTGATTTTTCCATATCCTTTTGTTATAATATCTTTAAGAACTTAATTATAATAACATTTTGTAATAACAGAGGCTGATAAGTAATGATGTTCCCTGAAAAATTAGACGGTGCAGATGTATTGTATTACACTGAAAAGGGTGACTACGGAACAGTTAATGATACAAACGGAAAAATCTGTGATTATGTTTCTTATTTCGCTGTTTGCAGTTATTCATCAGATAAGAATAAATATTATCTTTTTTTATGTGATGAATGTTTTGATGTTATTACAGATTGGTTTTGTGATAGTGTTGAAGAATGTATGCAGATTGCATCAAATCACAGCCGTGAAATAGTCTGGCATAAATATTAAATTACAAATTGTTAAAACAACCGAAAGCGAGTGTTTTCCATGTTAACCTTATTAAACATCCCCTTTGACAACAAGTTTATGTATCTCGGGCTGATACTTTTCTCATTCATCGCAGTTCTTGTACTGCTCAAAGTATTCAAAGCCAAACTCCCCAAGGATGCGGGACGAGAATTTGCCTTCAACGGCAAGTTATCCGAAGGTAAGGCAAGAGGTGCAGGTATAGTTTTTACCGCAGTCTTTGTTCTGGCATCTCTGATTTTTGCTCCCGTCACAGTCGAATACATAATTTACTATGTTATTGTTCTTGCAAGTATGCTCTCGGGCTATCTTGACGACAAATCCGACAAGCCCTGGAGTGAATACAAAAAAGGACTTATTGACCTTATAATCTGTGTCGGGGCGTCCGTTGCATTTGTTTATTTCAACCCCGACCTTGCAAAACTTGACTTTTTCTTCTTTGATTTCGCTGTAAACAAGATTCTCTTTGTATGCATTTCAACAGTATTCCTGTGGATGATGATAAACGCAACAAACTGCTCAGACGGTATTGACGGTTTCTGCGGTACACTTTCAATCAATTCACTCATTTTCATTGCAGTTATCGGTCTTGCATCAGGTATGGACAAGAGTTTTTCATCACTTATCATTGCAATGATTTTCTGCATCGTGCCTTATCTCTGGTTCAACGCAGAACCCAGCACAATGATGATGGGTGATGCAGGTTCAAGAGCAATCGGTGTTTTCCTCGGCATTGCACTTCTTGAAACAGGCAACATCATCCTTGCAATTCCCCTCTGTCTTCTCATTCTCCTTGACGGACTTCTCGGCATTGCAAAGGTTTCGCTCAAGAGATTCCTCAAAATCAGCATAATGAAGAACATCAGAACACCTCTTCACGACCATTTCAGAAAGAATAAGGGCTGGTCAAACACACAGACAATTTTCAGATTCCAGATTGTGCAGACAGTCATTTCTCTTTCATTCCTGTTACTGACGAAATAAAAAGGAGCAGATGTTATGGAAATACTCGTAAGTATTCTTGTGTATACACTCCCGTTTGCAGTATTTTCCCCTATTCTTATTATCGGCATAAAAAAATTCATTGAACTTTTTGGTTATAAAAAGACAAACCTTGAATACACCGAGGCAAAACTTACAAAAACCGATTATGCCAGTATGTATCAGCACTCCCGTGCCGGCATATCATATACGACATACGGTTATCAGAAAATCGGAACTTATGTGTTTACTGTTAATGACACGGAATATGAATTCAAATATTCCTCAGACCGTGACCACGGATTCCTGCCCGATACAATCACAGCATGTTATCCCAAAGGCAAACCGCAGAAAGCCTTTGCGGAAGGCAACGCACCATTTGTAAAAGGATTTTTCAATGCGATTACATGGATTCTTGTTTACTATATGGTGTCAGGCACAGCACTTATTCTTGCCATACATTTTTTCTTATAAATTGATAAAAGTGTCAGAGGACTGTCCCTCCGGCACTTTTTTTACGGACAAACAATAATTTGTCGAGGTCTTCAGATAAACATTTCGTAATAAAACAATCTTTGTAGGGGCCGATGCCCACATCGGTCCGGTTGCGTAATGTAATGGAGCAATAACGATTGCAAATCGTTCTATTGCAAAAATCTTAATGAATCAAATTGTTCGTTATGCGGAAATCAGAGATTTCCGATTTGTCTTCGACAAATACGGACCGATGTGGGCATCCGTCCCTACACTCGGTTCAATCATCCCGACAAATTCTGATTTGTCAAAAAAAAGAACACCCTTCGGTGTTCTCAGCTTTTTCTGTAAATTGATGCAAATGAAAATACAAACACAAGAAGCATCACAAACAGAACAACTATTC
>JAZSPR010000015.1:0-24609 GCA_045537555.1 Acutalibacteraceae bacterium
AAACAATAATTTGTCGGGGTCTTTCAAATTCGCAATTTGAAATGCTCAATTCGCAATTTCGGAAGCCCTTCGGGCTTGAATTATATAAATGGGTCAAAGGGCGAAGCCCTTTCCACAATTGAGCATTGCGCATTGAGAATTGAAAATTTTTGTCGAACTTCAGTTCGACAAATTCTGATTTATCGAGCAAAAAAAGACCGTCATTCCGACGGTCTTGATTATTTTGTTTAATTATGCACCAAGATTTCCGAGACCTTCAAAGATACCAAGGAAATATGAGAAGATTTCTTCAATGATTGAGAAGATCTGCTGAATGAAACCAACAAGACTGCTCATCTGAGCCTGGCTTTTATTTGAAGAAACACCCATAACCTGGATTTCGACATCTTCCTGAACGCCGCCGTCTGTTGCCATACCTTCTTTAACAATAGGACCTGTTATGTCATAGTAGCCGTATTCATCGGGTTCCATGTAAAGAGTATTGACATATACATAAGATTCTGACTTATCATATTCGGGAGCAAGAACAACACGGAATGAGAAAATCTTACCGTATTCAACTGTTGCTTCGTCAACGTCACCATCTTTTGAAATTACATAGTAACCTTCTGTGTTGGGAAGCATGATTGTGAAAATCTTTACAAGATCTTTGTATGATGTTGAGTAAACACCGAGTTCAAGAGCATTTGCGGGAGTGATGCAGAAAACGCCTCTGTCGTTGGGAATCTGTTCATGTTCTGTAATAGCAACGTTCTGACCGCCGGCTGTAAGCTGCATTCTGCCGACATCACACCAGTCACCTTCAAGACCTTCTTCAGGTGTAATCATAACATAAAGTTTCTGACCGTGAATAACAGAAACTGTTATATCTGATGTAAGAACAGGAGTGTAGCTTGATGATTCTGTGTAATCAAGAGCTGCATCGCCTTCCTTGGGGATGTAGTATGATACAGTATAATTTGTTGTGAAGTTCTTATTGTTAAATGTTTCAATGTAACTGTAATCAACTGAGAATGAATGGGGAATAACAACCTGATGAGTAAGAGTACCCTTGATATCCATTCTGTCAAGGTTCTTCATGTTACCATAGTTGAAGCCCTGAGAATTCTTGCTGAGTGAAGCAAGTGAGCCGTTATCAAGAACGATAATACCTCTTTCATTGTTTACAAGAGTTGCACCCTGAGCACCGCTGCCGATACCGTTAAGAGCAAGTGTACCGTTTCTCTTTACTGTAACAGTACCTGAGTTGATAATTCTGCCGGTGTCACCTGCAAAAATAAGTGAACCGCCATCCTGAATAACAATTTCAGCACCTTCCATAACGGTAAGTGTTGTTGCAACTGTGTATGTACCTGTAACAATAACAGTTGTACCTGCGTTGATTGTTTCGGGAACAGTTTTTGTTTCAACTGCATTCCATGTTACATCTGCAGCAGAAGCTGTGAAAGGAACACAAGCTAAAAGCATGATGCATGATAATAAAATTGCTATAGTCTTTTTCATGAGTCTTCCTCCTTATGGAAATTCATATGCATCATTATTATACTTCAATGAGTATACTTTGTCAATACATTTTCAACAATTACTGCACGTGACTCCTAATATTATTAAGTAAAATTAAAGAGGACTGTGCGTTACAGTCCTCTTAATTGTTAATTACTGATTTGAATTAGTCAGCTACAGGAGCCTCTACGGGGCAACTACTTGCACAAGCACCGCAATCGATACATGCATCAGCATCAATAACATAGATGCCGTCACCTTCAGAGATTGCATCTACGGGGCAATCTGCTGCACAAGCACCACATGCGATACAAGCGTCTGTAATTTTGTAAGCCATCGTTAAACCTCCCTTTCGTGGAATTTTAACTTTATTGTATCACACTTTACAAAAAATGCAATAGTAAAGTGATATTTTTTAAATAAAAATTCTTACCGTTTTTTTAGTCACCTTCGATACCCTTTAAAGCATCAAGTTCTTCTTTTGCAACGGTAATCTTTGCATCTTTGATAAGTTTTACATCTTTTCTGTAGAAAATCTGAGGTGCGGCATCAGGATTTCTTTCAAGCTTAACCGTAAGTTTACCTGTAAGAAGATTCATATCAACAACTTCGCCCTTACCCTGTTTTGTATCAACAATAGCACCGACTTTGGGTGTAATATGAAGGAGATGTTCATATGCTTCCTGTTCATATTTAAGACAGCACATAAGTCTGCCGCATGAACCGCTGATTTTTACCGTATTGAGTGAAAGTCCCTGTTCCTTTGCCATTTTAATTGAAACGGGCTGGAAATCATTGAGGAATTCTTTACAGCAGAAGGGTCTTCCGCAGATCCCCAATCCCCCGAGCATCTTTGATTCATCACGGACACCTATCTGACGGAGCTCTATTCTTGCTCTGAAAACACTTGCAAGATCTTTTACCAGCTCTCTGAAGTCAACTCTTGACGGTGCTGTATAATAAAAAAGAATTTTGCTTCCGTCAAAGGTATATTCAACATCAACAAGCTTCATATCAAGCTTTCTGAAAGCAACTTTTTCCTCAAATATAACTGCTGCACGGGCTTCCTTTTCTTTATTCTTCTTAAGAATTTCAACATCTTCCTCAGTTGCAATTCTTATAACCTTTTTAAGAGGCTGAACTATTGATTCCTTTTCAACCATACGGTTTTCCATTGCAACTTCACCGCATTCAATACATCTTGACGTTTCAACAATGGCATAATCGCCTTTTTTCAGTTTAAAAGCACCGGGATCAAAATAGTAAACCTTACCCGTTTCTTTGAATTTAATACCAATAACTTCTACCATATTTATCTCCTTATACATCCGGCATGCATCCGGCAAGTTCAATCGCAAGTCTTGTTACAAGCAGGTTATCGTTTGCATTTTTATCAGCATCGGCAATCAGATTTTTAAGCACATTCTGCATTTCAATTATCTCACCTGCAGAAAAAACTGATGCAAATCTTTTTTCGGAATCAGTTTCCGAAACTGAAGAATTATACATGTAAACTGCGCTGTTACGCATCATTAAAATCATTTTTTCGAGTGCGGCTTTGAATGTTTTTTTATCTTTTTCCAGAGCACCCGTACTCATCATTATATTACATTCATTCTTAGTTATAAGTGCATTGAATATATCTTCGGCGGCTTTGACTGCCTTTGCATTCTCTTTTTCGCCTGCCGCCGTGCCCGAATCTTCGCTTATTGCATAAGCGGTGACACGGGAGAGAATGGTCTGTCTGAAATCATCTCTCGAACGGGATGCGAGAATAAATCTTGCCGTTACGGGAGGTTCTTCAAGAATTTTAAGAAGCGCATTTTGTGCCTCTTCACCCATTCCTGATGCTTCAAGAATTATAAAAATCTGAAATGATGCTTCATTCGGCATTATATATGCCCTTGAACGGATATCTCTTATTGTATCTATTTTTATACTGCGTTGTTTTCCCGCTTCACCGGAAACTATGAATATATCGGGATGATTTCCGGCTTTGACCTTTTTACAGATATCACATTTAAGACAGGGCTTCGGTTCATTTGAACAGAAAACAGCCTGAGCGAGAAGAATACTGAGTTCTTTACGCTCTTTTTCCGTGTCTCCCGTAAGCAGTACGGCATGAGAAAGTGTGCCTGAATCAACTGCCGAGGAAAGCTTTTTTTCAATTTCGTCATTTAAAACTAATTTTCCGAAATTCATAAGAACCCTTTCAAATCAGAATTTGTCGGGATGTGCCCGACAAAAATTCGCAATTCTCAATTCGCAATTCGCAATTTCGGAACACCTTACGGTGTTGATTTTAAAATGGGTTAAAGGGCGAAGCTCTTTCCACAATTGCGAATTTAGCATTTAGCATTGCGAATTTAATTTGTCGAGGGCACCTCGACAAATTATTGTTTGCTCAACGCAATCATCAACGGCAATGTCACAACGGAAGCGAAACTTACAAGTGCTACAACCTTTGATGCGACTGCTGTGTCTTTATCGTATTTTGCGGCAAACATAACCGTATTGGCGGCTGACGGGGCAGATGCCGAAATTATACATGCCGTTGTAAGAAGTGCGGGAAAATTCAGAAGTCTGCAGAACCCAAGCACTACGAGAGGAACCGCAATCAATCGAACAAGCATTATGAGATACTGTTCCTTGATTTTAAACATTGTCTTAAGGTCGGTATTTGCAAGATATGTGCCGAAAATCAGCATGGCAAGAGGTGTGTTCATGTTTGAGATAAGTTCAATCGGCTGTCTGATAACATCGGGAAGTTCCACAGAAAAAAGAAACATCGGAAGACCTATTGCAACCGATATGACACCGGGATTCAGAAAAACCGACTTAATACTGAACTTTACACTGTTGCCTTTGTTCATAAGCCAGATTCCGTGAGTGAAACACAAAGTATTGAAAACAATCACGGCACCCGAACAATAGAAAACACCTGTTTCGCCGAGAACGGCATTTGCAAGAGGAAGTGCCATATATCCGACATTTCCGTAAATACACGCATATTTAAAAATTGAGCTGTCGGGACTGCCTTTTTTATTGAAAAGAGGTAGTGAAAGAAGAATACCGACTGCATGGGCAAAAACCGAACACAGAACAGCAAACAGAAATCCGCCTATAGTTTCGGTTGAAAAAGTTGTTGTGAGGAAAGAATTGATTATAACACAGGGAGTTATGACATAAAACAGCAGGTCATTTGATTTTCTTGCTGTATTTTCGGTAAAGAATTTCATTTTATCGGCAATAAAACCGACAAGAACCATTATATAGAGAATGAGAACCTGCTGTCCTGCTGTCCCCATATTCTGCAGAAAAATGTCCATAAATCAACCTCCCTGAAAGGTATATTACTCTTCTGTTACCTGTTCTTCCTGAATTTCTTCATCTGCTGTCTTTGCAATTTTAACATCAGCACCGTCTGCAACAAGTCCTGCTTCAGCCATTGCCTGAACATTGTTTACTGCTTCATTTAACTTTTCTGCCTGTTCTTTTTCAGCAGCAAGCTCTCTGTTCATTCTTTCAATATCTTCAACTGTATAGCCTTTTCTGAGTATTGTTATAACAAAGAAAAGAATAAAAATAACACAGCCGAGGTCAGCAAAATTAAGAGGATAACCGTTTACAAGGCTTTCTCCGTTGCCTGTAACCACGAGCATGAGTCTGGGGATTGAGTAAGTGAGAATAAACAAAGATGTAATCATACCGCATGAAATAAGGCTCCACATTGAACCTTTACAGTTAACGTCAGAAACAATTCTCGCAAAAGACATGAAGAATACCATCATGAATACAAAAGCACAGAGTTCAAGAAGAAGTTCAGAAACTCTTACAATGCTTATAATAACTGTGATTCTTTCAAGCACTCTCACAACTGCCCAGACAAGCGGAGCAAGGGAGAGAATTTTAAGCTTTTTGTGATATTCATTGCCTGTGATGTATGAAATAAAGAACACAACGAAATAACAGCTTGAAAGAAATGCAAACAGTGCATGGAAATGCTGAAGGGATGAAATCGATTTTGCATTCTGAATAATTGTTGCCGTAGCCTCAGCCTTCACAAAATAGGCAGAAAGTGCATCATAAAGCAATGTAGCCGCGAAAATAAATGATGAAAGTGCAAGAGGAATGCGTCTGCCCTTTGGTGCAACTGCGGCAGGAATGCGAGCACTCAGGAATGAAAGCAGAAGAATGAAGACTGATGCAGCACCGAGAACGGCATAAAGCACAAGAATCATTATGCTCTCATAATCTTTATAGAATCCTGTTACGGGATCAATATTTCTGAGCATCTGAAATATTCTTACAGGGCATGCAACAAGCAAGCCGAAGCACATAAGAATAATTGAAATATCAGGATTTATTGATTTAACTGAATTTTTGATTTTCAATTGAATTACATCCTTTTCTTAAAATATTTAATCTCTCTTTTCAAGAGGGATATACTCGGCATGTGAAGAAAGGCTCTTGTATGCGGGGCGGATAATTCTGCTGCCCGTATACAGCTCTTCAATTCTGTGAGCACACCAGCCTGCCATTCTTGCTGATGCAAAAAGAGGAGTATAAAGGTCTTCGGGGATTCTGAGCATCTTATAAACAAGACCTGAATAAAGGTCAATGTTTGCACACATTGTCTTGGCTTTTCCCGTTACACCGGTAAATAGTGCGGGTGTGAGATTCTCAATATGTTCAAGAAGACGGAACTCACTTTCAAACTCAGTACCGATTGCAAATTCTTTTGCTCTGTCCTTGAGAATAACAGCTCTCGGATCAGAAAGTGTATAAACCGCGTGTCCCATTCCGTAAACAAGACCTGAGCCGTCACCTGCTTCTTTTCTCATAATTTTTCTCAGGTGGTCGGCAACCTGACCTTCATCTGCAATATCCGAACATCCCTCTTTGAAGCTGTCAATCATTTCTGAAACCTTATGATTTGCACCGCCGTGCTTGGGACCTTTGAGTGAGCCGATACCTGCGGCAATTGCGGCATATGTATCTGTACCTGATGAAGAGAGCACTCTTGTTGCGAAAGTTGAGTTGTTACCGCCGCCGTGCTCTGCATGAAGCATAAGACAGATATCAAGAAGTTTTGCTTCGGCATCCGTGAAAGCCTTGTCTGAACGGATTGAATTAAGAATACCTTCCGCCGTGTGATGTGTTGCCTTTGACGGATGAAGATACATACTCTTGTGATAATAATGACGTCTTTTTACCTGATAAGCATAAGCCATAATTGAAGGAAGCTGTGCTATGAGTCTTAATGACTGATTGAGCACATTTTCAATTGATGTATCATCGGGATTATCGTCATAGGAATAAAGTGCAAGAACACCTCTTGCGATTTTATTCATGATATTGGGAGACGGAGCCTTCATAATCATGTCTTCGGTAAAATTATCGGGAAGCTCACGCATTTCGGCAAGATAAGTATTGAATCTTTCAAGCTGGTCTGCCGTGGGAAGTGTGCCGAAAAGAAGAATCCAGATAACTTCCTCAAAACCGAAACGATTTTCAACCTGACAAGCTTTGACAATATCGTTAATATCATAACCGCGGTAATAAAGATGACCGTGTTTGGGAACTTTCTCCCCGTCATCGATATAATATCCTTCAACGCTGCAGATTTTTGTAAGACCTGCCATAACGCCCGTACCGTCGGCGTTTCTCAGTCCTCTTTTTACTCCGTACTTTGAATAGTCGGAAACATTTATATAGTTATTATCCTGCAATTCATTGCATAATAATGAAATAGCTTCATTTTTTATTGAATTACTCAAAACGGAATCATCCTCTACTATAGCATTTCATATTATTTTATAATGTTTTTCATATAAAGTCAAGAACTCAGAATATTAAATTTAAGAAAAGGATGAATAATTATGAAACAATATACTGTTTTATGCCTCATTGTGGCAATTATACTTTTCATTTCACCGTTTATCGCTCTTGTTTCATCACAGCCGAAAAAAGAACAGACTATCGAAACCGAAACAGGGGAAAATATTTCAGCTTCACATAAAGAAACTCAGAAAAACAATGAAGATAATGAAAATACCATAAGTGTTTTTATGACGGAAAGCTCCGAAACACTTAAAATGGATATGAGAGACTACATAATCGGTGTTGTTGCCGCAGAAGTTCCCGCTTCATATGAAACCGAAGCAATAAAAGCACAGGCACTCGTTGCCCTGACTTACGCAGAATACAGAAAAAAACATCCCGATAAAAGCATATCCGCCGATATTTCCGACGACAGCTCAAAGCATCAGGGATATATGACAGATGATGATATGAAGGAAAAATGGGGCGACGCTTATCAATCCTACCGAACAAAAATCGAAGATACGGTTGACTCGGTTATGGGTTCAGTGATTC
Source organism: Acutalibacteraceae bacterium (assembly GCA_045537555.1). GTDB lineage: Bacteria > Bacillota > Clostridia > Oscillospirales > Acutalibacteraceae > UBA1081. Next base: position 7,882 of record JAZSPR010000015.1, read on the forward strand.
TTTATGACAACGAACCGATTATGGCGGCATATCATGCAATAAGTTGCGGAAAAACCGAATCTGCAGAAAACATGTGGGGTGAAGATATCCCCTATCTTCAGAGTGTTGACAGCGAATGGGACATATACTCTTCAAGATACACTTCAGAAGTAAGACTTACTTCTGAGGACCTCAGAAAGATAATGAAAACTTTTGAAAAAGCCGATTTTGACAGTCCCGAAGAAGAGTGGATTGAAATAAAGAAAAGAACCGACAACGGAACCGTTCTTGAAGCTATAATATGCGGTATAGATTTAACAGGTATTGAAACACGTGAACTTTTTGCACTCAGAAGTCCCGTTTTTGACGCAACATTTGAAGACGGAGAATTTATTTTTACGGTTTCGGGTTACGGTCACGGTGTGGGAATGAGCCAGAACGGGGCAAACTGCATGGCAAAAGAAGGCAAAACAGCCGAGGAAATAATAAAGCATTATTATAAAGGTGTTACAATAGGACATAATTGACATTCTGTATTTTTTATGATAGAATAAATGAGCAAGTGAGTCGGGCAATTGCGTGATTATACGAGGAAAGTCCGGGCTTCACAGAGCAGGATAACGGCTAACGGCCGCCGAGGGTGACCTTAGGGAAAGTGCAACAGAAATAAACCGCCCGCAAGGGTAAGGATGGAAAGGCGAGGTAAGAGCTCACCGGCGTACAGGAGACTGTACGGCCCTGCAAACCCTATCCGAAGCAACACCGACACGGAGTGGTCTGCTCGGCCATAACTCCGACGGGTGGCGTGAGCTGTGAGGCAACTCACAGCCAAGACAGATGATTGCCTTAAATGACAAAACCCGGCTTACAGACTCACTTGTTATGTCACCACAGCATTGTGGTGATTTTTTACTTTATTAATCAGGGGTGTGATTGAAATGCTCAGACTCATTCTCGGTCGTTCTTCCTCGGGAAAATCGACTTATGTAAGAAATATCATAGCTGAAAAAGCTGAAAAAGGCGAGGAAATTATCCTCGTTGTGCCCGAGCAGTTTTCTTTTGAGAGTGAACGCATCATAATCGAAATGCTCGGCGCAAAAAAAGCGGCTGAAGTTTCAATTTTAAGCTTTACATCCCTTTCAAAAAAAATACTTGATGAATACATGCCCGACAGAAAGCCTCCCGTGACAACTGCCGCAAAAGATGTGCTTATGAGTCTTACACTTGAAGCACTCAGCGAAAAACTCTCGGTTTTCGGCAAATGTGCAAAAAGCAGGGTGACTGTTTCTGAAATCCTCCACATCACGGACGAGCTTATTCAGTACGATGTGTCACCGGCTCAGCTTATAAACGCCGCAGAAAAGAGCGGAAACAGAATTCTCATTCAGAAGTCAAAGGAAATCGAGCTCATTTCATCACTTTATTCGGCAATGCTCGAAGAAAGATTTTCCGATGACAGATACATGATAAATGCCGCCACGGAAATTATACGTGACAAGAAACTTTTTGAAGGCAAAACGGTTGTTTTCGATGAATTTTCGGGCTTTACTGCTCAGCAGATGCTTCTTCTTGATGTTCTTTTCACTCAGGCTGAGAATGTATACATAACAATGTGTGCCGATTCTGTAAAAGACCTGTCCATGGGGACGGGTGCTTTGTCATATCCCGCAGAAAATATCAGAAAACTCATTCAGCTTGCAAAAATGCGTTCCGTTTCCGTTGCAGAACCTGTTATTCTTTCAAATGACGGACGATATGACTCCCCTGCAATTGCAATACTCGAAAAAGGAATTTATGAACCGAATCCTGATATATACGAAAATGATGCATCCGAAATCACGCTTGCAACAGCTAAAAATATTTATGACGAATGTGACTTTGCCGCAATGACAGCCAAAAAGCTTGTAAGAGAAAAAGGCTACAGATACAGAGATATCGTTATTGTAAGCCGCGGAAACGATTACGCACGTCATCTTCCCTTTGCACTCAAAAAATATGACATCCCCGTTTTTGAAGACACAAGACATTCTCTCGAAACGGAGATTATCGTTATTTATACTCTTTCTGCCCTGACAATAGCGGCGGAAGGTTTCAGCACGGATACAATGCTCCGTTACCTTAAAACATATCTTACGGGAATCAGCGAAGACGACATAATGCTTCTTGAAAACTATGTTCTTATGTGGCACATAGACTATAGCGCATGGCTCAACGACTGGACAGGTCATCCCGACGGAATGGGCAATGAATTTGACTCTGATGCAACAGAAAGACTTTCCCTTATAAATGAAATCAGACGCCGTGCCGTTATGCCTCTCATCACTCTTAAAAAGAATATGACCGATGCAGATGCACTCTCCTGCACAAAAGCAGTTTTTGAATTCCTTAAAAACACAAAGGCTGACGAAAATCTTCTTACATTTGCACTCGGACTTGATAACGACAATGCATATTCATGCGAACGCTCATGGGACGAGCTTATGAATGTGCTCTCACTTTTTGCCGAAACAGTCGGCGAAAGAAATATAACACCCGGGAGATATCTTGAACTTTTCAGCATAATGGCGGCTTCCTCCGATATGGGAGACATTCCCTCGGGGCTTGATGAAATCACTATAGGCGATGCAGACAGAATCCGTGTTACCGACAAAAAAGTGCTTTTTATCGTAGGTGCGAATGACGGTGTATTCCCCGCAAACGGCACATCGTCATACATTCTGACCGACAATGAGCGAAGGCTTCTGAAAATACAGGATGTTGAACTGGGCACAGATGCCACAGACACGGCAAGAAAAGAACGTTTCAGAGTTTACACAACAATGAGTATCCCCCGTGAGATGCTCTATGTGTCATATACAACAGGCAGTATAAAAGGCGAAGCAGGTGCTCCGTCAGAAATCGTTTCGATGCTCCTTAAAATAATTCCCCGTTGCACAAAAACTGATATTTCACTCCTTGCTCCCGCAGACACAATTGAAAGCGGAAAATCTGCATTTGGAACTGCGGCTGAGCATTTTACGGATAACGACGTTTTTTCAAATTCACTTAAAGAATTTATAAGCTCCGACAAAGAATACAGCGACAGACTTGCAGCCGTAAAAAGGGCTGTCACAAAAGAAAAAATCACAATCAACGATAAATCAACGGCTGAAAAACTCTTCGGACGTGAAATGTATATAAGCCCGTCAAGAGTTGAGGAATATTACAAATGTCCATTTAAATATTTCTGCCGTTACGGACTCAGAGCCGCAACAATAAATAAGGTTGCATTCGACCCGAGACAGACAGGTCTTATGGTACATTTCGTTCTTGAAAAACTCTTTGCCGCATACGGAAGCAAGGGACTTGTTGCCCTTACTCCGAGAGAAAGAAAAATTGCGGTTGACAAAGAAACCGAAAACTATATTTCTTCTCATATCGGAGAAAAAACGAACATCAGTCAGCGTGTTCTATACTCGTTATACCGTTGCAGAAACACAATTGTTGACATTCTTGAAAGACTTGTGAATGAATTCAGCATGAGTGAATTTGAAACACGTGATGTTGAACTGCGTATAGGTAACGACGGAGAAGTGCCGTCCTATAAAATTGAAATTCCCGACGGCGGAAGCGTAAACCTTATGGGTGTGGTTGACAGAATCGACACCATGACAAGTGCTGACAGCGGTAACACTTATCTCAGGGTTATTGACTACAAATCAGGCGGAAAAGACTTCAATCTCAACGATATAATGTCGGGACTCAACATTCAGATGCTCGTCTATCTTATGTGTCTTTTTGAAAACGGAAAAGAGCGTTACGGTGATTTTATTCCTGCAGGTGTACTCTATGTTCCCGCAAAAAATGCAAAGAACGAACTCGGACGGAATGCATGCAATGAAGATATTCAGGCTCTGCGTACGAAACACGGCGTTATGAAAGGTATTGTTCTGTGCGAAGAAGAAGTTATCAGAGGCATGGACAAAGACGGAAACGGAAGTCTTATTGAAGCAGGCATCAAATCTGACGGCACAATTACGGGCAAAGTTTTCAGCATTGAGCAGTTCAGTCTTCTTCACAAAAAGGTTGATGAACTCATAGCATCAATGGCATCTTCACTTCTTGACGGTAATGTTGAAGCATACCCCGTGACCGAAGGTGCATATAAAAACACATGCACTTACTGTGATTACAGGTCTGTATGCTGCCGTGAGGATACAGACGAAAGCAAACCGTTATTCAGCGGTGATATATGGGAAGCATTGGAGGATGAAAGCAATGGCTGAAAGAATCTGGACAAAAGAACAGAATGATGCCATAACATCACGTGGAGGCACATTGCTTCTCTCTGCCGCCGCAGGTTCAGGCAAAACTGCCGTTCTTGTTGAAAGAATCATAAAACTTATGACAGAGGGCAATGAACCCGTGTCGCCCGAAAATCTTCTTGTTGTAACTTTCACAAATGCCGCCGCCGCAGAAATGAGAACAAGAATAAATAACTCAATTGATAAGCTTATAAGTGAAAATCCGTCTGACGGTTTCTTAAGAAATGTCAGGATGAAGCTCCCCGAAGCTAAAATCACAACAATGGACTCTTTCTGTATCGGTCTTGTAAGAGAGCATTTCCATATCGCGGAAATTGAACCCGATTTCACAATTCTTGATAACAGCGAAGCGCAGATACTCATTGCTGAAGCCCTGAATGCGATGTTTGAAAAAATGTGTGAAGAAAACCCCGATATATATGATATTCTCAACACCGCAACTTCATATTACGGTGACGACGAATCACTTTCGGGCAAAATTCTCAGACTTTACAACTATTCGCTCAGCCACCCCTTCCCCGACATGTGGCTTGACTCAATAAAAGAAATGTATAATTCCGAAGGCGACATCAAAGACAGCATATGGGGAAGAATCATTCTTGAAGAAGTAAGAAGAACTGCCGATTATGCTGTTTCACTCGTTACGGATGCACTCCGCATAATCACGGGAGACGAGGTTGTTGAAAACACTTACCGTGACACTTACGAAGCAACACTTTTGTCTTTACGGAAAACTGTTGATACAATCAACACGGGCAGCTGGGATGAGATTTTCAATACACTTGAGTCTTTCACTTTCTGCAAACCTCCGAGAGCCCCGAGAGGTTACGGTCAGGACCCCGTAAAACTTGCCGCAGAAAGCAGCTATAAGCTTGCGGACAAACTTATGGGCGAATGCAGAAAATCAGTCTGCACCGATACACAGGGAAATGCATCCGATATGGAAATTCTCCGCCCCGTTATAACAGGGCTTATTGATGCCGTGAAAGATTTCAGAACAAATTACAACGAACTGAAAAAAGCACGCAACAGCTACACATTCACCGATATCATGCACAAAACGCTTTCAATGCTCATAAAAGCCGAAGACGGTGAAATAAGAAAAACGGCACTTGCTTTTGACCTTCAGGAAACCTACAGAGAAATTCTTATAGACGAATATCAGGACACAAACGAAGCTCAGGACATGCTTTTTGCAACACTTTCAAGAAACAACACAAACATGTTCATGGTAGGTGACGTAAAGCAGAGCATTTACCGTTTCAGACTTGCGATGCCTGAGATTTTCGTTAAAAAAAGCCGTGAATATCACGACTTTGACAATGAAAACTATCCTGCAAAAATAATTCTCGGAAGAAATTTCAGAAGCCGCAAAGGCATTCTTGACAACATAAATTTCCTTTTCAAAAATATCATGTCCGATTATGTGGGCGAAATGGAATACACCGACCGTGATGCCCTTTATTACGGCAAAGGCTATGACGAAGACTCAGAGCCCGCAGTTGAAATCAGACTTCTTAAAACAAAAAGCCGTGCCGACGAAGCAGATTACGTTGCATCCGTTATCAGAAAGATGATTGATGACGGTGCGACCGTTTATGAAAAAAATGAACGCAGAAAAGCCACATACGGTGATTTCTGTATTCTTCTCAGAAGCACAACGGGAAGAACTGAAATTTATGAAGAGGCTCTGAAAAACAAAAACATTCCCGTAAGCTGTGAAAAGAAATCAGGGCTGTTTTCATGCATTGAAACTGCAGTTTTTGTTTCGCTTCTTAAAATAATCAGCAACCCCACAGATGATGTTGCAATGCTTACCGTAATGTTTTCACCTCTTTACGGTTTTACAGCCGATGATGCGGCAAAAGTAAAGCTTTACGGCAAAAAGAAAAATCTTTATTCATGCCTGAAAGATGCATCGTCTGATATAAAAAAGGCGGAAACTCTTCTCAATGACCTTATATATTACAGAAAAATTTCAGCCGTTATGCCTGTTGATACATTTATAAGGACACTTCTTGACACAACGGGTTATATGTCCGTTGTAAGTGCTTCCGAAAACGGCGAAACAAAGAAACTCAATCTCCTTCTGCTTTGTTCAATCGCTTCGGATTTCGCAGCTAAAGGCGGAACAGACCTCGGCGGATTTTTAAGATACCTGAATAAAATAACATCAGACGGTGCCGATATTTCTGCGGCATCCGATGCATCTGCCGACTCTTCCGCAGTAAAAATCCTCAGCATCCACAAATCAAAAGGACTTGAATTCCCGTTTGTTATTCTTGCCGACTGTGCAAAGGCTTTCAACAAAAGCGATACATCAGCCGAAATGATTATCAGCGCCGATGCAGGTGTGGGAATAAAAATCACAAACGGCGCAAGGCTTCAGAGTTACACAACACTCGGTCATCAGGCGGCAAAGCTTGCGGTAAAACGCTCAACATCAAGTGAAGAAATGCGAATTCTGTATGTTGCGATGACAAGAGCGAGAGAAAAATTCATTGCCGTGGGGTCTGTCATGAAACCCGAAGATGCTCTCGCAAATGCGGCTAATTCGTTTTCGGGCAATTCGGTTTCACCGTGTGCCGTGCTCAATGCCGATTCATACATGAAGTGGCTTCTTATGGGCTATATAACACACCCTGACATGCGTATTCTGACAGAAAAAATGTCTCTTCTCACTTTTTCTGATTTTAAGAATGCAGACAGCCGGCTGAAAGTTGTGATTGATGAGCCCAAGGAAAGCGGAACGGAAGAATTAACACAGGAAATTCAGCCGATTGCAACCGATGACAGAATAATTGAGCTTATAAAAGAAAAAGTGAATTTTGTTTATCCTTATGACATTCCGTCATCGGCAAGACCCAAGAAAATTGCTTCAGATTTTGAAGAAAAACGCTTCAATGAAGAATATTTTGCAAAAACAAAGCCGTCATTTATGCATGATGAAAAGCTCACTCCCGCACAGAGAGGTACGGCAAATCATCTGTTCTTACAGAATCTTGATTTTGATGCAGACTGCATTGAAACTGAACTTCTCAGAATGAAGAATCAGGGACTGCTTACCGAAAAACAGGCAGATGCCGTAAGAACGGATAAAGTGAAAGCTTTTATCGGCTCTGAACTTTTTGCAAGAATAAAAAATGCAGACGAAGTAATGCGTGAAAAAGAATTCACCGTTCAGATAAAACTCGGTGACGTTGACCCGACGGTTGCCGATAACGTAAAGGATGAAAAATTCCTTGTTCTGGGTAAAGCCGACCTTGTTTTCATTGAAAACAGTGAAGCAGTTGTCGTTGACTACAAAACTGACAGAACGAAAAACGAAAATGAATTCATTGCGGCATATTCGGGACAGCTTGATATGTACCGCCGTGCAATGGAGCAGATTTTCGGCATACCTGTTAAAGAAACGGTGATTTATTCACTCGAACTTGAAAGAACAATAAAAATTCAATAAACCATAACGCGGACTGCAGAGAAAAAAACTGCAATCCGCTTTTTTACAAATCAGAATATATCGGGATAATTTGAATTAACCAATCGTAGGGGCTGCCATTGGCAGTCCGTATGGAAATAATTACTGTAACGGACGTCCGATAGGCGCCCCTACGTTGTGATTTTTAAATTTAATGTCACCGACAAATTATTGTTTACAAAAAAACCGTGGCATTCACCACGGTTCTATCTTTTTATTTTACAAATGTTTCAGTCAGTCTGACAACAATATCTTCTACAGCTTTGAATTGTTCTGCAGTTAATCTGCGACAACAGTCAGTTATTTTCGAAGTATCATTTTCCTGAATATTACCGAATAATAAACTGTCACTTGTTACCCCAAGAACGATGCATATACATTTGAGTGTCGGGATTGAAACTCCAACAACGCCCCTTTCAAGGTCTGATATATATTGCGGTGACACATTGACCTTTTCTGCAAGTTTTTCCTGTGTCATTTTTATCTGTTCTCTTGCCTTTTTTATTCTTTCACCGATTTCAATATTAATTTGTTTTTTATCTCTCATTGTGTTACACCGTCCTTTACTATTATTTTAACTAAAAGCGGTATTGACAAACACAAAGCAATGATGTTATAATCTATAAAAGCAATACTATTAGGATTACTAAAAATAATGTGGAGGTGAAAAAAATGGCAAGATGTCCTAAATTGATATTTGAAGGTGACCATACTTTTTACAGTGACTGTAAGTATATTTGCGGTCTTACCCGTCAGACAATGTCGGTTGACAGTGCACAGGTAAAATATACCTGTGACCCGAATTACGGCGAAAATTACAGAACTTGTGATGTGTACAAAAGATACGGATAAAATGTGGTGGTGAAAACTATGCCAAGACAGTTAGATAGAATAAGAATGTATAATGAATACAGAAATCATCCGTTAAGAGAAGAATATGAAAAAGATGTTCAAAAAATAAGAAATAATAACGGAAAAAACTTTTTTTATTATATGATTTCGGTGCTTATGTTTATTGTTTGGATTCCGTTTATTCTTGTGCTTTTAGGAGCAATTGCTGCAATTATAGGTATAGAAAAATATGATTTTACTGATTGGGCATTGACAATATTTTTCGGCTTGATATTGCTAATTGTTGCTGCTGCAATAGGTACAGCATTGTCTGATGTAAAATATAATATTCAGCAAAAAAATAACAGAAATGATTTTGCGCAATTAAAAGAGCAGTATTATTCAAAAGGGTTGTATGTGTTCACCTATGACGATTTGGTTGATACTGTCTGTATGGATGAAGATGCCTATGGAAATACAGTTTGTGGAATAAACGGCTCTTATATCGGAAGCGATAAGAAATACTTTTTCTGTAAAAAATCAGGCAATTGCAGAAAGTGTAAAACTTTTATGACTGCTTTGTACGGCGATGACTATGACGGCGAATATGAAATGGAATAACCAACCTACAAAAATCACCCCGTGATTCACGGGGTGATAATTTTCGCTTTAATTCAATTAACCGAGAACTTTTTCTGCAATTTCCTTTGTATCTCTTGCAATCATGAGTTCTTCGTTTGTGGGGATAACGTAAACCTTAACCTTTGAGTCTGCACCTGAAAGTTCGCCGCCTACGCCTCTGATAGCTTTCTTGTTTTCTTCAGCATTGAATGTAACACCGAGGTATGCGAAGCTTTCACAGATGTTCTGACGAAGGGGCTGTGAATTTTCACCGATACCGCCTGTGAATACGATTGCGTCAACACCCTGCATTGCAGCGATGTACTGACCGATGTATTTTCTTATCTGATACCACTGCATCTTTCTTGCAAGGTCAGCTCTCTTGTTGCCTTCGTTTGCTTCTTTCTGGATGTCTCTGTCGTCGCTGAAACCGCCTGAAATGCCGAAAATACCTGACTTCTTGTTGAGAACAGCATTTGTTTCGGCAGGTGTCCAGCCTTCTTTTTCCTGAAGGAATGTAACAACTGAGGGGTCGAGGTTACCTGAACGTGTACCCATTACGAAACCGTCAAGGGGAATAAGACCCATTGAAGTATCGATAACCTTACCGTCTTTGATAGCTGTGATTGATGAGCCGTTGCCGAGGTGGCATGTGATGAGCTTGATATCTTTGAGATCCTTGCCCATAATGTTTGCACATTCACCGCTTACATATCTGTGAGATGTGCCGTGGAAACCGTAACGGCGGATCTGATATTTTTCATAGTATTCATAGGGAATACCGAACATGTATGCTTCTTCGGGCATTGTTGAATGGAATGCGTTGTCAAAAACTGCAACTTCGGGAACATCCTTGCCAAAAACTTCCATACATGCGTTGATACCCTGAATGTGTGCGGGATTGTGAAGAGGAGCGAGGTCGCAAAGGCTTTCAATTCCTTTGATAACGTCGTCTGTAATGAGTGTGCTTTCTTTATAGATAGCGCCGCCCTGAACAACTCTGTGACCGATTGCGGAAATTTCTGAAAGGCTGTCGATAACTTTTGTTTCGCCTGATGTAAGAGCTTCTTTGACAACAAGAAATGCTTCTGTATGGTTAGGCATAGCAACTTCCTTTTCAAACTTGCCCTTTTCTGTTTTGATTTCAAATTCGCCCATTTCTGCGCCTACTCTGCCGCATGTACCCTTAGCGATAACAACTTCACCGTTCATATCGATGAGCTGGAACTTGAGTGATGAACTGCCGGCATTGATAACGAGAATTTTCATTGGAAAAGACCTCCGTGTTAAAATAATTCTTGATACTTTACTTCCAATGGTATATTATATACCTGTAAAACAGATTTTTCAACCATTTTTGAAAGGATATTGAAAAAAATATGCAGGTTACGGCAATTATTTCGGAATATAATCCGTTTCATAACGGACATAAGTTTCACATTGAAGAAACATGGAAGAAAACAGACAACTCATTCATAATGGCAATCATGTCGGGTAATTTTGTACAGAGGGGTGAACCTGCTCTTCTTGAAAAACGTGAAAGGGCAAGAATTGCGATAATGAACGGTGCGGACCTTGTTGTTGAGCTTCCCACACCGTGGGCAACCGCATCTGCCGAAAGATTTGCAAGAGGAGCCGTCTATATTGCTCATCAGGCAGGCATAGTCAACAACCTTTCTTTCGGTTGCGAAGATGATAATATTGAAATTCTTGAAAAAATTGCAAGGGTACTCAACGATAAAGTATACAGCCGTGAAATCAAGAATTATTATGATGAAAAAATGTGCTCATATCCCGAAGCACGTTCAGCCGTTATAAGTGAAATCATCGGTCAGAACTGCTCTGAAATAATGATGAAGCCTAACAATATCCTTGCTATTGAATATATCAGAGCGATTCAGTCCTTCAGGTCTGATATAAAACCCGTCGGCATTATAAGAAGCGGCGCGGGGCATGACAGCTCTTCTTCGCTTAACAATATCACTTCGGCAATGAATATCAGAAATCTTGTTAAAACAGGCAAGAACTATGCTCAGTTCGTTCCCGATAACAGTCTTCCCGTATTTGAAAAATGTATTGAAAACGGCACTTTCCCTGCTGTTTATTCAAATCTTGAGACAGCTGTTCTTGCACATCTCCGCAAAATGAAGCCTTCCGACTTTGCAGGTGTGCCCGATGTTGCCGAAGGTATTGAAAACCGCATAATTGAAGCCGTTAAAACATCGGTTTCACTTCCCGAAATCTTTGATAAGGTCAAAACAAAGAGATATACTCACGCAAGAATCAGAAGAATAATCCTTTCTTCATTTCTCGGCATTAAAACTCAGGATGTTGTGTCACTTCCGCCTTATATAAGAGTCCTCGCACTCAACGATAACGGCAGAATGATGCTCAGAGAAATGAAAAATAAGTATTTTGTACCCGTTATAATGAAGTACGGCGATGTAAAATATCTCGATGACGATGCAAAACGCATTTTCAACCTTGAATCAACCGCAACGGATTTATATAACCTCGCTCTGCCCGAAAGAAGAATCTGCGGTACTGATATGACGGATGAAATAATCTATATTCCCGGTGAGTGATAAAATGACATTTTTTGATATTTTTCTTTTTGCATTCAACGCGATAACGCCGATTGTACTGCTGATTTTACTGGGATTTATCCTGAAAAAAATCGGTCTGTTCAATGACGGTTTTCTGCAGACTGCAAATAAGTTTGTTTTCAACTGCTGTCTGCCTGTTCTTCTTTTTTATAATGTATATAATATAGGGAACCTCGGTGAAATCAGTTGGGGAACGGTATTTTTTGCATTGGGAACAATCTTTATATTTTTTATTCTCGGATTCATTTTTTCAAAGTTCTTTATAAAAGACAGAATGCAGAAAGGCGTTATCTGGCAATCATTTTACCGTTCAAATTTTGCAATAATCGGTATTCCGCTTGCCGAATCACTCGGCGGAAGTGACGGTGTTGCAATTGCGAGTATTCTCTCTGCTTTTTCAATTCCCGTTTTTAATGCTCTTGCCGTGGTTTCTCTTTCCGTGTACACATCGTCTGACGGAGAAAACAAGATTTCCGTAAAAAAGATTTTACTCAATATTGCAAAAAATCCGCTTATTCTCGGTGTTCTTACGGGCTTTATCGTGCTCGATATAAGAAGCTTTATCCCCGTTGATAATGAAGGAATTGCAATATTCACGATAAAAAACAATCTTCCGTTTCTTTTTGATGCAATTGAAAAGGTGGCACGTATTGCCTCTCCGCTTGCTCTTGTTGTTCTCGGCGGAAAATTCAGATTTGATGCCGTGAAAGAGCTTAAAAAACAGATTATTGCAGGAACAACAGCAAGAATTGTTCTTGCTCCGTTTCTCGGAATTCTTTTTGCAGTTATCTGTGAAAAAACCGGACTTATTGATTTCGGGGCGTCACATTATGCATCGTTTATCGCTCTTTTCGGCTCCCCCGTTGCAGTATCGAGTGCAATTATGGCATCTCAGATGAAAAATGACGGTCAGCTTGCAAATCAGATTCTCGTATGGTCAAGCATCGGTTCTGTTTTTACCGTATTTTTTGCCGTTCTGATTCTTAAATTCTGTTCAATTCTTTGATTTTTCTGTTTATATTGAGTTAAAATTGATGGTTTAATATTATACTATAATGAGAAATTATGGAAAGGAACTACCATATGCTTCAGATAAAAGAAATATCAAAAAGCTACACAACGGGTGATTTTACCCAGAAGGCACTCGACGAAGTGAGTGTAAGCTTCCGTAAAAATGAATTTGTTGCAATTCTCGGTCCCAGCGGCTCGGGAAAAACAACATTCCTCAATGTTATCGGCGGTCTTGATAAATACGACAGCGGTGACCTTGTAATCAACGGCAGCTCAACAAAGGATTTTTCGGATTCTGATTGGGATGCTTACAGAAACAACAGTATCGGCTTTGTTTTCCAGAGCTATAACCTCATCACACATCTCAGCATTCTCGACAACGTTGAAATGGGTATGACCCTTTCAGGCGTAACTGATGCGGAGAAAAGACAGAAAGCTCTTGAAGCCCTTGAAAGAGTAGGTCTTAAAAACCACGTTAACAAAAAGCCTAATCAGCTTTCGGGCGGTCAGATGCAGAGAGTTGCAATTGCACGTGCTCTTGCAAATGATCCCGACATCATTCTTGCTGATGAGCCCACAGGTGCACTTGATAAGAAAACAAGCCGTCAGATTATGGACCTCATCAAAGAAATTGCAGACGACAAGCTTGTTATTATGGTTACGCATAATCCCGCACTTGCAGAGGAATATGCAGACAGAATCGTTAAGTTTGAAGACGGAAGTGTTATTGATGACACAAATCCCTATAACGAACCTGAAACAGACGATTCATACTCACTCAAAAAGACAAGTATGAGCTTTAAGACAGCTCTCAAACTTTCTGCACGTAACATTATGACAAAGAAGGGCAGAACAATTCTCACAGCTCTTGCTTCAAGTATCGGTATTATAGGTATTGCCCTGATTCTCAGCCTTTCAGACGGTCTGCAGATTCAGATTGACAAATATCAGTCAGATGCTCTCAATGAATTCCCCCTGTTCATTTCACAGCAGGTCACAATTATGGATGAAGAAGCCATAAAAGAAAGTCAGGCTCAGATGGAGAGCTTTGTGACAGGCGAAAGAGAAATGGCAGACACGGATTATGTTATTCTCGAAGAAGTCAAGAAAGACAGTACTGTTTACATCAACCAGTTTTCCGATAAATATATGACTTACCTTGAAAATGTTGATCCCGCAATATGCAGCAGTATCGGTTATGCAAGATCAGTTTCAATGAATGTCATAAAGAAAAATGATGACGGCAACGTCACATGGCATACACTTTCATCAGGTATCAGCGCTATGATGGAATCAATGAGTGCATCGGGCGGTATGGGCGGATTCAATATGACAGGTATCGGCCTTTCATCATATCCCGAAACACTTGATGAAAATGCGGCAAGCTATCTTGAATATTATTACGATGTTCTTGAAGGTGCATATCCTCAGAATCCCAATGAAGTTGTGCTTGTTGTTGACTCTGACAACACAGTCAGCCGTGATGTTATGGCTTCACTCGGTTTTGACAGCACAAAAGAACAGATTGATTTCAAGGATATAGTCGGAACTGAATATCAGCTTGTAGGCAATGATGTTTTCTATACAAAGTCCGAATACGGCATATACATCCAGAACACAGACTACAATGCAATGTACGGCAATGAAAAGAACATCACTATAAAAATCAGCGGCATTGTCCGTCTTAAAGCGGAACAGCAGATAGGTCTTCTCGGCGCAGGTATTGCATACAGTGATGACCTTGTTCAGGCTGTTATTGATATGAATAAGGAATCACAGATGGTTAAGGATATTCTTACATCCGACATCGACGTTACTCCCACAAATCCGATGAATGCGGTTGATGACAATGCAAGAACAAGCCTTCTTCTCAGATACGGCGGAAGCAGTCAGCCTTTTGCAATTTTCCTTTACCCCTCAAACTTTGAACAGAAAGAACTTCTCATAGCTTATCTCGATGCATTCAATGATGCAGCTGAAAAAGGTGAAAAAGTCTATTACACAGACGCTTCAGCAGCAATTACAGAAATGACAAACGGCATCATGAAGGCTGTAACACTTGTTCTTGTTGCATTTGCGGCAATTTCACTTGTTGTTTCACTTATCATGATTGCAATTATCACTTATATTTCAGTTCTTGAAAGAACAAAGGAAATCGGTATCCTCAGAGCACTCGGTGCAAGAAAGAAGGATATCACCCGTGTGTTCAATGCGGAAACATTCATTATAGGTGTCTGCTCAGGTGCCCTCGGTATCATAATTGCATATATTCTTACAGTACCTATCAATATGATTATCTATCACCTTACAGAGCTTAAGAATGTTGCTGTGCTCAATCCTCTTTATGCATTGGGACTTGCAACAATCAGCGTTCTTCTCACAATCATCGGCGGTATGATTCCTGCTAAGATGGCTGCTAAAAAAGACCCCGTAACAGCACTCAGAAGTGAATAAACAATAATTTGTCAAGGTCTTTGAATAAACTGTTCTAAAGATAAACAAATCATGTAGGGACCGATGCCCACATCGGTCCGATTGCGGAGTTTACGGAGCAATAACGATTGCAAATCGTTCTATTGCAACAATCTCAATGAATCAATTTGTTCGTTATGCGGAAATCAGAGATTTCCGATTTGTCTTCGACAAATGCGGACCGATGTGGGCATCGGTCCCTACACATTATTAAAACATCCCGACAAATTCTGATTTATCAAACAAAAAACAAGGAGCCTCACAGCTCCTTGTTTTTGTTTATTTGCCGTTTTTCTTCATTGCAATGAGTTCACGGTAGCTGATAAGTTCAACGCCGTGCTTTTTGAGATATTCATGAGTATAGGGGTCTTTCATAAGCTGATATTCCCATACTCTGTCTCTCCAGAGACCTGTGATTGTTTTGAGTTCATCATTCTCAACTGAAGGATGAATGAAAGTTTCTGTTACACCGTCGGGAAGGTCGGTCCAGATTTTGAGAATTGTATCTCTGTATGTTTCATAGCTTTCACGCATATCATCATTCCAATCGGGGAAAAGCAGATAATCGGGCATGATGACGTTGTATTTGTTACCCCAGAGATTTGTAAGGAGTGTCATTGCGGCATAAAGAGGATAGGGAGTGTCTGCAGGACAGATTCTCTTGTCATGCTTTGTGAAAATACGGTATGCATAGCCGTATTCACCGCAGATACGAAGAGCCATCTTACCGAGAGAAAGTCTGCCTGTGTAATGACCGTAGAGTGAACCCATGTGGTTGTCGATATGAGAAGGCTTCATGCCGAGAGTGTGAGCATATTCAATCTGTGCTCTTACTTCTCTTTCAATTTCGTCATACTTTGCATTCTTTTCAACCTGATCGCTTTCATGCCACATGTAGCCTTCTTCGTCAACAAGTGACTTGCCGGGTGTGAGGGGTTTCCAACGGTATTTGCCCCATTCACTTGTAAGTGTGATATGTACACCGATGGGGAATTCGGGATGATCAATTGCGAACTGAACAGCTTCTTTTGCTGTGGGACAAGGAAGCATAACTGTTGATGATTTGAGCCAGCCGCCGAGGAAAAGTTCCTGAACAGCTTCGTTTGCCGCTTTACACATGCCGTAATCGTCGGCATTTACGATAAGATATTTAGCCATATTAAAAATTCCTTTCATAAGGTTTCATTTACTTACAATTATATCATATCACAATTTCAGAAATAATCAATATCTTTTTTATACAAATGTCGGTTTTTTAGATAACTATAGAAAAAAGTTAATTCATAAACAATAATTTGTCGGGGTCTTTCAAATTCGCAATTTGAAATGCTCAATTCGCAATTTCGGAAGCCCTTCGGGCTTGAATTATATAAATGGGTCAAAGGGCGAAGCCCTTTCCACAATTGAGCATTGCGCATTGAGAATT
>JAZSPR010000029.1:0-7180 GCA_045537555.1 Acutalibacteraceae bacterium
GGCGAAATGATACAAAGACTGAACTTTTACGGAGTTTTTCCCCGGTTTGATACCACCGGATTCTCCGAAATCAAGAGGCTCAACCAATGTTCCCGCACTGTTTTTATCAGAGTTGTTGCTATTGGCATTCTGCAACTTATCAAGGTACTCTTGTAAAACACTGTTTTCACTGCCGGTTAATTTATTTGTTGTGTCAATTGAATCAGCATCATCATCTTTAAGGTTTTCAAGCTGCTGATTGATTGCGTTTATTTCTTCTTTACGGTTGTGATCATTTACAATTGCAATCACGGCAATTACTATGCCCAACACCAGAACAGCAGCCAGACAAATGATAATAATTTTCTTCTTATCAATTTTCTTTTTTACTTTTTCGGCAGGTTCATCCACACTCTTTGCGCAAACCGGACATACTTTTTCATTATCACCGAACTCGTTACCGCAAAATCTGCAATACATACAAACCATCTCCTGAATATATTATCAATATTATAATATATCGATAAGTAAACTTTGTCAACACAAAATCTTTGTTTATGACATATTGCGGCAAAATTTTTTTACGCGCAGAAGAAAATTTTTATTGCAAGAAAAATGAAGAAAGACGGATAATATCCGCCTTTTCTTACCATATCATTTCAAGATAATAAAACGTTTTGTTTGCTTCATCAAAAATTGCACAGCCGCAATTCATAAGCCCGTCTGGGTCATAGACAAAACTGTCATTACTGAAATCAAACAATGCAACATAACAATCATTAATGTCAATGGAATAATCTTCTATCCAAGTTCCGAAAACGGGATTCAATGATGATATTTCTTCACTATTACCCGTAAATTTAAACCACGCAGAATTATTTTCAATATCTGCCTTGACTTTTTTTATTTCAGATTTATTCAGCTTAAAAATGTAAAATCTGTGACTGTCAGTAAATCCGCTGTATACATCAGAATAGTCTGCAGAGAAATAGGGCATATAAATCCCCAATTCATCACGTCTGTATGACGGGATATTTCCACGGAAAGCAAGAACATAAATAACTGCAACAAGAAGAATTGCAAAGATAACTGACAAAATAATGTTGATTTTCTTAAAGCTTCTTATTTTCATAAAACCACAATCCTCCATACATAAATATTCCTATAAATGCCATATCAGGTCGGTTGCAGGTATAACTTCATATTCATCTGCATTTTCCCCCACACGGACATAAACATTATTGATTCCCGCCTGAATAATTAGTCTTGCACACACGGGACAGGGCTTTGCACGGTAGACGGAGTTGTCATTGCTGACACCTGCAAGATAAATGTCTGCACCCATTGTCAGCTCACGGGAGCAATTGAGAAGCGCATTCTGCTCTGCATGAACAGCCTTGCACATTCCGTACCCCTCGCCCTGATGCATATTCTGACGGATTCGCTCGCATTCTCCCACATCACAGCAATTTTCAAAGCCTCGTGGCGAACCGTTGTAGCCCGTGGATATAACGGTATCATCCTTGACAATAACTGCACCGTATTTGCGTTTAAGACATGTGCTTCTGTATGCAAAGGTCTCTGCAACATTTAAATATGTATCAATTTTCGATATTCTCTTTTTTCCGTCAGGTTTAACCATAATCATTCTCCGTTAAATATATTATCATTCAGAAAACTGAATTTTGCATTCAAAAAATGTCTGTAATCAGCTTCATTTTCTGCTTCATTATATTCATTCTTTATAGTGTTTTCAATCCAAGCTAACATTTTATCGTTCATATCTTCGTATCGGCGTATTTTTATAAGTCCTTTTTCGGCGGCTCTGATGATTTCATCATAAGCATCCTCTATGATTTCAACATCTGTTACGGTGGCAGGCTGTGATGTGGTGACCGCACTATGTATATTGATGCTGTCTTTATTCACACAAATATTTTCAACCGAATAAATATATCCCGAAACACCTTTATATGTATCAAGAAGCGCATTCGGATAATATTCATCAATTCTTAATGTACCGTCAGGCTCAAAACCGTAACTTGCCCATTTATGCCACTTACCGCTGTGAACAAATCCCGATTCTTTGCAGTATTTTTCTATGGCATTGCTCAGATAAACAAGTACATTTTCTCTTTTTGTCGAAAAATATATAAGCGGAATATTGTGATTTGATATTCTCGGTTCCAGAACTTTAATATCACCTGTCTGCGATGCATGATAATACATAAACTCACCACAAAATCAATTCTGAAATAATTATAACATTACATCCCGATAAAAACAATAATTTTATAAAAGAAAAACAGCACCGAAGTGCTGTCTTTAATTAAAAGCTGTCAATCTTCGCCGAAACACGAAGAATTTTTCTTGCCTCTGCCGCTGTAATTCTTCCGTTACCGTCAAAATCACCAACAAACAAATCATATTCTGTTGCATCCTGCAGTTTTGCAGCAATACGCAGTGCAATTCTTGCATCGGCAGCACTGATTTTTGCATCACAATTCATATCACCGTAATAATAAACAGGCTCCTGACAAATTTCGCATTTACCGTCAACTGCATAAATAGAACAATCATGCTTTTTTACAAGCTCACATGTGTCACAGAAAAAATCCATATTATAATCAAAAAACTCATGTTTGCCATCCATAAGAACAGGTGCACTTATAACATATTCGCTTCCGTCTTCTGTAACAACACCGTCAACCGTGACATTTTCTTTCTTCGGGAAATCATCATATGTAAAACCGTATCCCTCTTCAAAAAGCACAATAAACAGAATATCTGCCTCAGAATTCATCTGATAACTGTCGTCTTTTTTTATTTTTACGGTAATAATTCCGTCTGCATCCTCGACCTTAATATCAATTGCATCATTATACTGTACACCGTGATATGTCAAAGCTGAAGTGTCATATGATAACTTGTATTCAATTTCTTTAAAATCAGACACGCCTGCAGTATAAACCTGATACATTACAACATAATGAGTTTTCAGAACTGAAGTATTAATTCCCGTTTTATCTGCATAAACAGAAGAGCTGCACATATCACAGATAAAATCATAGTCTTTATCAATATGCACATGATTATTTGGGGCAATATATCTGCAGTCACAGATATCACAAGTTGAATCAAAAGTTTCATCCACATGATCATGATAAGCTTCTATAACAACCGGTTCGTTTCCCTCAACTTTATATTTACCTGCACCACATGTCGTAATTACAGGCAAGTCTTCAACAGAAAAATCATCTTTTGTTATCTTATAACTAACTCTGAACAATTCATATGTACCGGGAGTACAGATATCACCTTTAGTAAAATACTCGATCTCATAATAATCAAGTTCTTCAATATCGAATTCACTATCTTCATGTTCAACACAGTGGATACTCTGCATAACATCAAGGCCGTAACGATAAAGAAGTGTGAGATGCAGCCCAACATTCAACTGCGGATCTTCAAAAAGGGCCAACATAAGCACTTCATCACCCATAAGATAATAATAAGTATTCACACCCGTTTTATTCTGAATCACATTGTCGCCGCATTTTTCACAAGTCCCATCAAAATCAGAATCAGAATGCATTTCGCATACATCTTCAGCACCGACAAAAACTGAAAAACAAGACAAAAGAATAAAAACAGATAAAATGATTGATAAAATTTTTTTCATAATAATAACCTCCTTGATGCTATGTTAACATAATTCTTTGTTTTTGTAAACAACAAAAAAAGAAAACGGCACAAAAAGTACCGTCTCCAAAAAACTTATTCATTCAATAACACATATGTGGTGGGTAAAACACCTGCACCATTATAAGGATATAATACTTTATTCTCAACCATCTTTCCGACCGTCATTGAAACTGCATCCTCGAATATCCTGAAATATGCCATTTGACTTGCAAAGGATTTAAGGTGAACAGGAATATAGCTTCTGATTATCTTTGCAGCATCATTCATGATTTTCATTGCATTTTCTTCAACAATATTGACCGTTTTCTCAAGCGATTTCATAAAATTCGCAAAATCTGTCTTTGTAAAAACAGACACATTAACGGTCAGTTTTCCGTCATTGTTGAGCACATACCCCTTTTTCACAAGCTCAGCAACAACAACCTTGTCAAACTCATTGGTAAAATCAGTTTTCCCCCTTGCAATACTAACAAAGACATTCGTCAAACTTTTCGTTTCATAAAAACTGTGATGAACCATTTCACCGTTAACAGAAAAATCAAAGAACTGAACTCTGTCACCGTTCTCGTTTTCAGTGTTGGAAACACCAAACTCAAAACCTTTATTCCGCATTGATTCACAATTCTTTTCAACAGCCCAGACAAGACAGCTTTCACCGTATTTATTTTCAGGAATATCAATATTAACCTTTGACTGCAGATTTTCAAAAATAGCTTTATACAACACACAACAAACGCTCAACCAAGCCTGATTATCTGAATTTTCAGCAACAGCAGTCAATGCATCAATTATATCTTCCCTGTAACGGGCAGTCTTATTTACGACTTCAATTGCACAATCACTAGTAAAAATAACAATATTTGTGTAATACTTTCTGCCCTCAAGCCTGAGAATATCACACTCGGTAAGCTCTTTCAGAATATCCTCGATGTAGGGCAATGCAACACCTAATTCGAGACTGATTTCCTCAACTGTGAGTTTATCATTATAGCAAGCAAAAAGAATATTCTGTGCAATTCTTTTTTCAAGTGTACTGTTATATGTCTTTTTTCCGTTTCCCCAATACAGAATTGACAATTCTTTCGGATTATAGCTCTGTTCTCCGTATGTTCTTTCCATTGTAATACCTTCTTTCAGAATTTTCCTTGATTTAAAAAGCAGATATTTTACCATGCTTTCACTTACAGACAGAATATCGGAAATCTCAGAGCATGATTTATTTTCAATATAATACAAAACAACAGCTTTTCTGTATTTTTCAGATAATAATGACAATTCTCTGCGAAGTAGGTCAAGTTGTTCATCATCCCCGAAAAATTGTGCATCACACTCATCAGAAATAAAATGAAATTCACATCTACTCTTTTTTCTGCACCATTGCTTATACACATTTCCTGCAACAGCCCACATAAAACCGTAGAATGCTGCTTCATTACGGATGTTTGCTGAAGACTTATACATTTCCAGAATAATATCCTGAGCAAGATCTTCAGCATCAAATCTGTTTAAAGTTCTGCTGATACAATACGACAAAATCGACTTTGCCATATCGCATATCTTCAGATCAACTTCATTTCTATCCAATATTCCACCTCCATTTCTGAAATCACCGGTGTTTTCATTTATATAGTGAACAAAACACTGAAACGGTTAACAAAATATGAAAACTATATCCTTACAAAGACATAATAATTTGTATCAAAGCCACCGAAACGGTAATCGCCGCTTTTCCACTCAATAATCATATATTCAACATTATTATGTGACCTGATTTCGTATTCACAGGCTGACCAATTCCATTTGCGGAGCAGATAATTCTTAGTCCAGGAAATCTTGTCATCACCCTCAAAAACATCATCTTCATAAACACATCTGCATTTACCGTCAGGGAAAAATTCGATTTCTTTGAAGTATAAATCTTCTATATTCTCCTGCGGCAAAGGAAACTCCGATTTATTGCCGAGGAATGAATGTGCACGCCATTTGCCGATAATTTTCTCGTCATTTACAAAGGGCTTGTCAATATCATCCTTTTTTGCAATCATTTCGGGAGTGTATTCCTGATTATCGACCTGTCTGAGTGCAAGAATTGTGGGTTGACCGCCCCTTGAAGCTTCAAACTCACGCAAAGTGATAAGCATATAGGTCTCATCACCCAATTTTACAATTTCATACGGGTTGTAAATAGGATTAATTCTGTAACCGTCAACAACAAAATAGCCTTTTGTCCAACAGAAGCACCAATATTTCTGACCATTTGGCAAAAAATAAATATACTTCACATCCTCACCGTAAAAAGACATTGTTCTGAATTTATCCTCTTCAAAATCTTCACGGACTGCATAATTTCCGACAACTTCCCACTTGCCGACAACCTGATTATCGTCAATAAAAGGCAGAATCGGATCTTCAGATTCTGTTTCATTACCCAACTTCACAACAGAACAGGATATTTCGTTATCATTAACAGAAAACTGAGAAATACGCTGACAATCAGCATTTCTGATGTAAGCATCAAGCTGCAGACAAAGAGAATCTATATCATCACGCTGTTTTACCCTGATTTTTGCTTTATCTTTTTCAAAAATAACATTTAACTCTGACATAATACATTCAGCCTCCTTAAGAAATTTCATTGCAGTACTCAGCTCGTCAGCTTTTCTTGCAAACATTTCAGTTATTTCTTCTTCATTTGCTGAAAAAGAAATAATTCGTCTAATTTCGTGTAAAGTGAAGCCTGCATTTTTAAGTGCAGTAATACGGTCAAAAATTGTCTTCTGCAAAGGAGAATAATATCTGTAGCCCGTAAACATATCAATGCGTTCAGGGATAAGTAACTTCTCTTTATCATAGTGACGCAGAACCGAAATTCTTGTTCCGCAATAATCTGCAAATTCGCCTATCTTCATTTTAACACCTCCGAATTAATTAAGGTACCTTACAAAAAATAGTATAAACCTGAAGTTAAGGTGAGAGTCAATAGTTTTTTATAAAAAAATAAAACCGTAGATTAAATCTACGGTTTACATAAGGGATGCACCCTCAAAACTGAACAAAGGAAGTGGTATTAGAACCAAATGAAGAAAGGACAAGCCCTCGACCTATTAGTACTGCCTAGCTGAACGTGTCACCACGCTTACACATGCAGCCTATCAACCTCATAGTCCATGAGGGGTCTTACTAGCTTACGCTATGGGAAATCTAATCTTGGAGATGGCTTCACGCTTAGATGCTTTCAGCGTTTATCCAATCCGCACATAGCTGCTCGGCCGTGCCACTGGCGTGACAACCGATGCACCAGCGGTGCGTCCATCCCGGTCCTCTCGTACTAGGGACAGCGCTCCTCAAATTTCCTACGCCCACGACAGATAGGGACCGAACTGTCTCACGACGTTCTGAACCCAGCTCGCGTACCACTTTAATCGGCGAACAGCCGAACCCTTGGGACCGAATTCAGCCCCAGGATGTGATGAGCCGACATCGAGGTGCCAAACCT
>JAZSPR010000162.1:0-5613 GCA_045537555.1 Acutalibacteraceae bacterium
GTGGCGCGCTGAAAGGGACTCGAACCCCTGACCTACTGCTTAGAAGGCAGTTGCTCTATCCAGCTGAGCTATCAGCGCACATGGAGCGGGTGATGGGAATCGAACCCACACGACCAGCTTGGAAGGCTGGGATTCTACCATTGAACTACACCCGCGACTCAATGACGGGTGTTATTTTACCATACTTAACCGTCATTTGTCAATAGCAATTTTAAAAATTTTTATATAATTTTAAAGAATAATTATTTGTCTTTCTGAGATTCATTATCCGGATGATAACAACTGCCGCAATATGATGACTTGTTGTCTTTCCCGCACTTATCGGCATAAGGACATCCGATACATTTCTTCCCTTTTTTTTTCGATTTATAAATATATAACACGGCAAGAACGATTATTACCGCAACAACAATCAATACAATATAATCTTTCATTAAAACATCCTTTTTTTATCTGTAAACTTTTTCCTTATTCAGTTCTTTATTTGATTTCTTAAGTTTTACTTTTCTGTCGGCTTTGATACAAAGTACAGCAATAATAGCTGCAAAAACAACAACTGCAATAAGCCCCGGAATGAAAGCTTCTCCAAAAGATCCTGTTGTAATCAGAGTTCCGACCTGATAAACAATAAATGCAATCGTAAATCCTGTTACAAGCTGAAGTGATATACCTGCAATAAGCCACTTTGCACTCTTCATTTCACTTCTCATAGCACCGATAGCGGCAAAACAAGGCGGTGAAAACAGATTGAACATCAGATATGCAAGAGCTGCAACCTTTGAAATCGCCATAATACCTGCAACCTCTGTACCTGCACCTTCAAGTATTGCAAGTTCTTCTGTATCAATAAGATTTTCAAGTCCGACAAAACAGACAGCAAGTGTGCCGACAACATTCTCTTTTGCTATAAATCCCGTTACTGCCGCCGCTGCAAGCTGCCATGAAAGGACACCTACGACCGGAACAAGAAGATATGCAAAGGGACCTGCAATTGAAGCGAGAATTGATGTATCTGCGCTTTCTGCAACCTGAAAACTCCAGTTGAATGACTGCATAATCTGAACAACCGTATTACACAGAAGAATAATTGTCGCAGCCTTTACTATGTAAGACCAACCTCTCTGACACATTGAGAAAAATGCTCTCTTGAGAGAAGGAAGTTTATATTCGGGAAGTTCAATAATAAAGAATGACTTCTTTACCCTGTTACCCGTAATTGCATTGACAAGAACGGCACCTATAAGAATTATAAGGATACCGCAAAAATACATAAGAGGGCCTACCCATGATGCATCTTCAAAGAATGCACCTGCAAACAGTGAAATAACGGGAAGCTTCGCACCGCAGGGCATAAAGGGTGCGAGCATTGCGGTAGCTCTTCTTTCACGTTCATCACGGATTGTACGGCAAGCCATAACACCGGGAACGGCACAGCCTGTTCCTACTACAAAAGGAATGACTGATTTACCTGAAAGACCGACTTTTTTGAATATGGGATCAAGAACAACACTTGCCCTTGCCATATAACCGCAGTCTTCAAGAAGAGCTATGAGGAAATACATAATCATAACAAGGGGCAAAAAGCCGATAACAGCAATAGCACCGCCTATAACACCGTCAACAAGCAGAGCTGACACAATCGGTGTGGCATCTGCAAGAAGCTCAGCGAGTGCACTCTGACCTTTTTCAAGAAGACTTGTCAACCAATCGGCAATCCAAGCACCCGGCCCTGCCTGAGAAATCCAGAAAACAAGAAACATGACAACTGCAAAAATCGGTATACCGACCCATCTGTTTGTTATAACGTCGTCAATCTTATCCTGATAATTTCTTTTATTTGTAAAAACGGTTCTTTTCTCAACTGCTCTTACAATACCGTTTACGAAAAAATAACGTCCAGCATCAGCTCTGCGGGCTGATAATTTATCATGTACATTAACTTTATTATCTGTATAGGGCGGAAACTGTGCTTTTCCTGAAGATGTGTGAGCCGCATCAATTACTGCATTAAGACCGTCTGCAGATGTTGAAACGGTTTCAATAACAGGACAACCGAGTTTTTCGGAAAGAAGTTTTATATCAATAACAGTCTTTTTCTTTCTGTTTATATCTGTTTTATTAAGTGCAACAACAACGGGAACACCGAGTTCAAGAAGCTGAGTTGTAAAAAAGAGACTTCTGCTTAAATTTGTTGAATCAACAATATTAATAATTACATCAGGTTTTTCATTGACGATATAATCCTTTGTAACACATTCCTCTGCAGTAAAAGGTGACATGGAATATGCTCCGGGAAGATCAACAACAGTAACATTGTCAATTCCGAAGCTTTTTTTAAGCGGACTTTCTTTTTTATCAACAGTAACGCCTGCCCAGTTTCCTACTTTTTCATTTTTGCCTGTCAGAGCGTTAAACATTGTTGTTTTTCCGCTGTTGGGATTACCTGCAAGTGCAAATCTCAAATATATTCCTCCCCAAGTATCATGTTAGCCTATGCTAACTCAAACAGTAAAAAAATTTATCAGACTACTTTTATAGCGTCTGCAAGCTGATTATCGATGTTATATCTGCCGTCTTTTATTGCAACAATAAGACTTCCCCGTTTTCTTGAAATAACGGTAACAGGTTCACCGCTGAAACAACCGAGTGAAAAAAGAAATGAATCCATTTCTTCATCTTCAGTATTTACACAATCAACCATATATTCGTTGCCCGTGAGAGCCTCTCTGAGCGTCATAATAATCACCATTCAATAAAGATTAAAGAGTTAGCCTATGCTAACTGTAAAAATATTAGCACAGACTAACTGCATTGTCAAGCATTATTTTTCATTTTCAGCAACTTTTTGTTATTACATTACTTAATTTTACAATTTGTTCACAAGGAGCAGAAAAATCATTTCGGCAAAGTTCAAGACCGTCAATATTTTCACCGTCAAGAGCGTGTTTATAATACTTATAAGCCTCCGAGCCGAAGGATGTTGAAGTTTTCTCAATACGGACATTTTTTGCATTACGTATAAAGAATGCGGAGTTGTCACTTTCTTCAATTCCGTGGTCAATGCAGGGTCTCAGGTCATAAAGACCGCAATCCCACTTTGAAGTTTTCTCAAGATGTATATTACAGTTTTCAAAAACAACATTTTCAACAGGGTTTTCGGGTGAAGAATATATAAGCACTCCGTTCTCACCCTTTGTTGTGATGTTATAATATCTGATGTTCCTGATATGACCTGCAACGGTATTTTCATCACGACGGAAACATGTAATTGTGATGGGTTCTGCTGTGCCCCACCAGTCTGAACAGAAGCGACGTGTTTCAACCGTACAATCCCTGAAAGTGACATTCTCAACATTACCGCTGTCACGTATCTGGATTGAAAGACCTCTGTTACTCTTTGAAATCATACAGTTGCTTACTACTACATTTCTGAAATCCCCCACACCCTCTGTTCCGATTTTTACGGCGGCAGATGTTGAAGTGAGTGTACAGTCTGAAATGACAATATTTTCACACGGACCGTATTCTGCATTACCCTTTGTTGTTTTAAGGCAGATACAGTCGTCGGCACAGACAATATGACAGCCGATTATTCTGACATTTGAACAATGGTCGGGGTCAATACCGTCGCTGTTTGCAACATCAAGAGGATTAAGAATCCTGATATGTGAAATCAGAACATCGTCGCAACCTGCAGGATGGAGTGTCCAGAAAGGTGCGTTAGTAACTGTTATGTCACGGAATGAAATATTATTACTTTTTTCAATATAAATTGTTGTAGGACGGGGATAGAAATCTCCCGTTACATAATATCTGTCTTTTCTTTTTACAAAAGCATAGCAGTTGCCGTCAATTGTGCCTTCACCCGTGATTGAACAGTTATCCGCTTCATAACCGTAAACAAATACAAAAGATGGTTTGCCCGTTACGGGATTACCGACAAGGGCTGTTTTCGGGTCGTTTATCATTTTGCAAGGTCTTATGTAACCGTCAATGTCGCTTGTTGCTCTGAGTACGGCGCCTTTCTGCAGATGAAGTTCAACATTCTTCTTAATCTGAATTGAATCGCTGTAATAGGTTTTCCCGCTTTCAAGAACAACCCTTCCGCCACCGTTTGCAGTACAGTCATCAATTGCAGACTGAATTGCCTTCGAGTCATTGTTTTTGCCGTCACCAATAGCACCGTAGGTTGCTACATCATATATTTTCATCGAAAATCATCCTTATATCTTTTTTCCACTACATTATATACGTTTAATGAGTAAGATGCAACAAAATTACAAAAAAAGACAGCCCGAACGGACTGTCTGTATCTGACTTATCAGTCGCTTGTATAGGGAAGAAGAGCAATCTGACGAGCACGCTTGATAGCTGTTGTAAGCTCTCTCTGGTGCTTTGCGCAAGTACCTGTAATTCTTCTGGGAAGAATCTTTGCTCTCTCTGATGTAAAGCGGCGAAGCTTTGCAATATCTTTGTAATCGATGTATTCTGACTTTTCAACGCAGAATGTGCAAACCTTTTTACGACCCTTTCTGTTGGGACGTGCGCCCTTATCGCCTTTATCGTAAGCCATTTCGGAAAACCTCCTATTTAGTAATTAGAACGGAAGATCGTCTTCCGCTGATGCGATTTCCGCAAAATTGTCGGAATCGCCGTTCTGGAAAGAAGCAGGCTGTGCCGCAGGTGTCTGATATGCATTGGATGCTGCAGACGAATCTGACTTTGAACCGCAGAAGCTTGCTCTGTCAACTACAACTTCAAATGCAGTTCTCTTATTGCCGTTTCTATCCTCATAACTACGTGTCTGGATTGAGCCCTGAAGAGCTATCATCTGACCTTTACGGAAATACTTTGAAATAAAGTCCGCATTCTGACGCCAAGCAACGCAGTTGATAAAATCAGCCTGTCTCTCCTGCCCCTGCGACTGATAAGCTCTGTCAACAGCAACAGTAAATGATAAAACAGAAAGATTTGAAGATGTTGTTTTAAGTTCAGGGTCTGCTACCATGCGACCCATAAGAATAACACTGTTAAGCATATGCGACACACTCCAAAAAATTATTCAGCTGATTCTTCAACTGTTTCTTCAGCCTTAACTTCAACTGCCTTTGTTGCAACAGCCTTAACGACCTGTGAACGCATAGCGCCGTCAGTAATGTTTACAACACGGTTGAACTCTGCAGGAAATTCGGGTGATGATTCGAAATTGTAAAGTACATAGTAACCTTCTGTTTCGAAATCAATAGCGTAAGCAAGCTTTTTCTTACCCCATTCTTCAACAGAGCCAAGTGTTCCGTTAGCTTCGATAAGAGCCTTAAATTTCTCAACGAGTGCTGAAACATCATCACCGTTCTTAAGTGAGAAAATTACGACTGCCTCATAGTTTACATTTGACATTGTTGTGCACCTCCTTTTGGACTTTCGGCTCCCTTGCGGGGAGCAAGGTTGCTGTTTATTTATATTACAGCAGTTATGAATTATAACAGAAAAATACTGCAAAGTCAAGCCGTCTTTTTAACATAATTTTACATAACACGCAGTAAATCTCTTGTATATAATAACAACATAATTATACTAAGCCAAGATATTCCTCAAGACACAAGCCGCTGTTTT
>JAZSPR010000023.1:0-26415 GCA_045537555.1 Acutalibacteraceae bacterium
TCATTTACAACAATCTTATTGAATCAAATTTTTCAATTTGCGGAAATCTGAGATTTCCGATTTGTCTTCGACAAATGCGGACCGATGTGGGCATCGGTCCCTACGATTGGTTTATTCAAACAATTCGACAAATTCTGATTTATCAGCACTTCGGTGCTGATTTTTTTTGCTTTATTTTATTAATTGCTTGAAATGATATCTGTTGTGTGATAATATATATTGGTTAAGATATAATATAATGAGATTATTATATATTCGGAGGAACTTCTTATGAATAAAAATCCCGTTATTATCGTTCCCGGTCTTGGTCGTTCAAAGCTTGTTCTTTGTGATGATTCAGGTAATAAAATAAAAAATGCATGGCCTTTTGAACTTGATACAAAGGCAATTCTTGATGAACTCAAAGGTTCGCTTATGAAACTGATGCTTTTCAGAAAAGATGCAGGTTTCTCAGACCGTATTGCAGATATTGTAAGAGAAGTTGCAGAGCCTCTTGCTCTCAATCCCGACGGAACAAAAAAGCACAATATAAAAGCTGTTGAATTCAGAAAACCCGTTTCTGAATGTTCTGCCGAAGAAAAAACATTTATCTATAAAGCCGTTCCCGTCGATATGTTTGGTGAAAAACTCAGCGAAGACAGACTTTTTTACTTCGCTTATGATTTCCTCGGTGATATCGGTGAACTTGCCGCTTCACTTGATTCATTTATTTCATTTGTAAAAGAAAAAACAGGCAGTGAAAAAGTTGATCTTCTTGTTGTAAGCACGGCAGGTTCTGTTTTTAAAGCATATCTCAAGGATTATTCCGTAAAATCAGACATCGGCAAGGCAGTCTGTGTTGCCGCAACTCTTGACGGTGCATCACTTGTTGCCGATATTTACGAAAATAAACTCAATCTCAGCAACCCGATGAGTCTTCTCTCATCAGTCGGCGGAAAAGCAGCCACACTCTCTCAGATGGCAGGTATGATTCCCGAAGAAGTTATAAACAATGTTATTTCAAAGAGTATTGATGTTATAAAAACTCTGATTCTTGATAACTGCACAGCTCTGTGGGCACTTGTTCCTTCATCAGAAACAGAAAATGCACTTTCAGCCGCAAATGTCAATGATGTTCTCAGAGAAAAAGTAAGAGAACTTGCATCTTTTGATTTTGCAACATACCTTGCAGAAAATGAGGTTTATTCAATCGGCGGTTGCGGAAAAACTCTTCCTCCCGTTGTTGCTTCTTCAGATATTGATTGTGACGGTCTTGTTGATACGGCATCCGTTACTTACGGTGTTTCATCTGAAAAAGTATGGCTTTACAGAAATCAGGCTCACGATTCAATTCTTTATAACGATTCCGTTATGTCACTCATTCTTAAAATTTTATGCGATGAAGATGTTTCGGAGTATCCCCGTGAAAACGGAGCCCGTAATGTGAAAAAACTCAAAAATGAGCTTATCCCGAAAATTGAATCGGATGAAAACGCAAAGGCTTATATTGATGAATATAGGAATATGCTCGGAGCCGTTATCATTACAGATGATTCTCAGGTAAAAGAGCTTGAAAATAAAATCGTAGCTTTAAACTCATAAAGGAGAAAATTTATGAACGATATAGAATACGCAATAAAAGTGCGGAATCTCAGCAAATCATATGTCAAGGGACGTCCCGTCCTCAATGATGTATCGTTTGATATCCCCGCAGGTAAAATAGTTGGTCTTCTGGGACCCAACGGTTGCGGTAAAACCACACTTCTCAAAATTCTTGCAGGTTGTATCCATGATTATGAAGGCAAAATAATCATAGGCGGAACAGCTCCCGGTGTTGTAAGTAAATCCGAGACAGCTTTTCTGCCCGATACTACATATCTTTCAGAATATTTCAGAACGATAGATGCAATTGATTATTTCAACGATTTCTTTTCTGATTTTGACAGAGTCAAGGCTCTGGAATTTGTTAAGAGATTCAATCTTGACCCCAAACAGAAAATCAAGACCATGTCAAAAGGCATGCAGGAAAAAGTTCAGCTTCTGCTTATTATGTCAAGAGCCGCAAGACTCTATCTTCTTGATGAGCCTCTCGGCGGCGTTGACCCTGCAGCAAGAGAAAATATTCTTAATCTTATCATGAGCAACTATGCTGAAAAGTCAACACTCATGCTTTCAACACATATGGTTAATGACCTTGAGGCAAGTTTCAATCACGTTCTTATTCTCGGCCACGGTAATGTGCTTGTAAACACTTCCGTTGACAATGTCAGAAGAAGCGGTAAATCGCTTGAAGATGTATTTAAGGAGGTTATCGGAAATGATTGGGAAGTTGATTAAACATGATCTCAAATCAGGAGCAAGACGTATGGGTAACATATATCTTGCCGCACTTATCGCAAGTTTTGCAATGATTGTTTCCGCATTTATTGAAAGCGGATTTGTCCGTTTCTTAAGTTCAATGGTTGTGGTCGTTGTAGCATTCATTGCTGTTGTTATGACTTTTGCATCGGTTGTTTTCGGTGCAAACAAGACGCTTTTCGGCAGGGAAGGTTATCTTACCCAGACTCTTCCCGTCAGGACAAGCTCATTGATTTTTTCAAAATGGCTCACTTCGTCAATCTGGCTTTTTATCAGTTATGCATTTGTTCTTGTTGCCGTTGTTGCGATATTCTTTTACTGGACAACGGAAAATCAGGAAGGCGCACAGATTTATGATATGATTTATTCGGTGGCTCAGAGCTTCGGACTCGGAGCTGAATCAGTCTATCAGAAAACTCTTATGATTCAGGCTGTAATCGGACTTTTCAATATGTGCATATTCGTAATGTACGTTCTTTTTGCTATCACTCTTTCAAATATAAGTCCGTTCCACAAACTCGGCACAATGGGTATAATCATTTATCTTGCCGCTGTTGTATTTATAATTCAGGGCATATCATACGGTCTTGAAAATCTCTGTGATGTAACACTTCTTATCGAGCAGTCGGGAATTTCAATGACTGTAAGTGAGACTGCCGTCAGACAGGCTGAAATGACAGGTGCATCGGCTATAGGTCTTACAGGTGTTTATTTCAAAACGATTGTCACGGTATTCCTTTATATTCTTACAGTTCAGCTTTGCGAATCAAAGATCAACCTTAAGTAAGGGAAAGATTATGCAGATAATTGATATTTCAAAAGATATAACGGCATGCGAGCTCTATCCGGGTGACCCTGAAGTCAGGCTTGATGTTGTAAGTAATATTTCAAATGGTGACAGTTGCAATCTTTCTGCGATCTATACAGGACTTCACAACGGAACACACGCAGATGCTCCGCTTCACTTCATAGAAGGTGCAGACAGTATCGATAAAGCCGATTTATCTGTTTTTATCGGTGAATGTCACGTGATTGAAGTTCCTGCAGGACCCGTGACGGGTGAATATGTGAACAGATATTTTCCCTCCGATGCAAAAAGGGTGCTGATGAAATGCAACGGCAAAGCATGGCTTATGGAAAGTGCCGCAGAAGAAATTGCTTTCAGCGGAGTAAAACTTATAGGTACGGATGCGTTATCCGTGGGTACTCAAGGGGCTCAGACGGGTCCTCACGTTGCACTTTTAAGAGAAAATGTTGCCATTCTCGAAAATCTTGAGCTTAAAAATGTTAAACCGGGAAAATATTTCCTTCTTGCACAGCCCGTAAAAATCGGCGGTGCCGAAGCCGCTCCCGTAAGAGCCGTGCTGTTAGCAGACTTTGTGTTCTGGTCGGGAAGCAAAGCATAAATTTATTGAAGATAAATTTATGCAGTGATATATTTTTCCTTCGGAAAAATGTGATATATCCGTCTTAGACGGATGTGATATATTTGCTTCGCAAATGTGATATAATTTGCCTTCGGCAAATTGCTTAGGAAAGGATAAAAAATATGAAAAGAATAGCAAGTTTTGAAGTTGACCATACCGTGCTTGAAAAGGGAATGTATATTTCCAGAGTTGACGGTGATGTCGTCACATATGATATAAGAACAAGAAAACCAAATGTTGAAGAAGTTATGGATAACGCATCCATTCACACGGTTGAGCATCTTTTTGCAACATTTGTAAGAAATTCTGATTTTACGGATAAAATAAT
The DNA here is from genome assembly GCA_045537555.1 of Acutalibacteraceae bacterium. Lineage (GTDB taxonomy): Bacteria > Bacillota > Clostridia > Oscillospirales > Acutalibacteraceae > UBA1081. The sequence continues at coordinate 4,093 of JAZSPR010000023.1, forward strand.
CTATTTCGGACCTATGGGTTGCAGAACAGGATTCTATTTTCTTGTTCGGGATATGGCTCACGAAGATGCAATAAAGCTCACACGTGATGCATTTGATTTCATTGCATCATTTGAGGGAGAGGTGCCCGGTGTTTCTGCCGTTGAATGCGGAAATTACAGAGACCATTCACTCGAAGGTGCAATCAGAGAAGCGCAGATGTATCTTCCCGTTATTGAGAACGTTACGGTTGAAAGCCTTAAATACTGATTTCTGCTTTGTTTAAAATGTACAATTTTTCGGCATTTTTTCGGATGTAAAATAAAAGAAAATATGTTCACCACAATATATTGTATTGTAATTAACTGATTGTTGGATATGTTGTGTAGGTAAAATTATACAAGGTCAAAATTAACAAAAATAAGAAACAGAAAATAATTTTCCGTAAATATACTTTAATTTTATCGGTGTTAGTGGTATAATAACAATGTTATAGACTGAATAATAGTGCATATTTTTATGCTTTTTCAATTATGTTTTTTAACATTAAGGAAGTAACCGTTATGGAAAAATTCGTAATTAACGGCGGAAAGAAACTCTACGGTGAGATTGATATAAGCGGTGCAAAAAATGCCGCAGTTGCAATCATTCCTGCAACAATCCTTGCTGAGGATATCTGCAGAATTGAAAATATACCCGACATCCGTGATGTTCAGGTTATGGTCAAGATTCTCATTGATATGGGTGCAACCGTACGTTATATTAATTCAAATACACTTGAAATTGATACGAGATATATCAGATCATTCATCATACCTTATGAAATGACCAAGTATTCACGTTCATCATATTATCTTCTCGGTGCTCTTCTCGGCAGATACAACCACGCAAAGGTTGCAATGCCCGGCGGATGCAACTTCGGCGGTGTAAGACCTATTGACTTTCACCTCAAAGGTTTCGCAAAGCTCGGAGCAAAGATTACAAACGATAACGGCATGATTGATGCCGAAGCTGAATCACTCAACGGTAATGTTATTTACTTTGATAAGGTTTCGGTAGGTGCAACCGTAAATATCATGCTCGCCGCAGTAAAGGCAAGAGGTCTTACAATAATCGAGAATGCGGCAAGAGAGCCTCATATCGTTGACCTTGCAAACTTCCTGAACCTTATGGGGGCAAATGTTACGGGTGCAGGTACTGACGTTATCAAAATCAGAGGTGTGCGTTCACTTCACGGTTGTCAGTATTCAATTATTCCCGACCAGATTGAAGCAGGAACATATATGGTGGCAGCTGCCGCCGCAAAAGGCAATATCCTTATAAAGAATGTTATCCCGAAGCATCTTGAATCAATAACTGCAAAGCTCAGAGAATGCGGTGTAACAGTTGAAGAGAATGATGATTCGGTAAGAATTATAAGTGACTCAAGAAGCGGAAACTGTAAGGTTACAGCAATGCCTCACCCCGGTTTCCCCACAGATATGCAGCCTCAGATGACAACTTTCCTGGCTCTCAGCGAAGGCACAAGCATTGTAACGGACGGCGTGTGGGACAACCGTTTCAGATATGTTGATCAGCTCAGCAAAATGGGTGCATCAATTCAGGTTGAAGGTAAAGCCGCAATCGTAACAGGTGTTCCGAAGCTTCAGGGAGCTCCCATCAGGGCAGACGACCTGAGAGCAGGTGCGGCAATGCTTATTGCAGGTATGTGTGCAGAAGGCAGAACCGTAATTGAAGAAATTTATCATATCGAAAGAGGATATGAAAAGGTTGTTGAAAAGCTCAGAGGTGTGGGTGTTGACATTGAAAAAGTCAATTTTCCCGACGATGACGACAACAAAACAGTTGTAAATAATGCAGGATAATTAAAAGGGACACTTCAGAGTGTCCTTTTTTGATAGGGGTTATTTTTTATGGCAAGATTCTGCACGCTGTGTTCATCAAGCAGCGGTAACAGTTCATACATAGGTACGGGAAACGGCGGAATACTTATAGATGCAGGTACAAATGCAAAACAGATTACTCTTGCACTTGAAAGTATATCGGTCAGTCCCGAAAACATTCACGGCATCTTTATAACTCATGAACATACCGACCATATCGGAGCCCTCAGAGTTTTTGCATCAAGATATCATATCCCCGTTTTTGCCACAAAAGGCACTCTCGGTGCTATGGAAAAAGGAGGACACCTTAAAGGTGATTTTTCAGCCGAAGTTATAAACGCTGACGGTGTTGAAGTAAACGGTATGCTTGTAAAATCATTCAGAACTTCACACGACAGTGCCGAAAGCTGCGGTTATACGGTGTTGCTTCCCGATGAAACAAAAATTTCGGTCTGCACGGACACGGGCATCATCACTCAGGATGTCATCGATAAAGTAACGGGCAGTGACCTGATACTCCTTGAATCAAATCACGATAAAAAAATGCTTAACGACGGTCCTTATCCGTATTATCTCAAGCAGAGAATACTGTCAAATCACGGACATCTTTCAAATGAGGCCTGTGCCGAGGCGGCATGCCATTTTGTAAATACAGGCACAACAAGGCTTATTTTAGGGCATCTGAGCCGTGATAACAATACTGCTTCGGCGGCTCTTGCGGAAACAAGCCTTGCACTCGGCAGAATGGGAGCAGTTGAAGGTATAGATTATATGCTGAGTGTAGCGCCCGTCGGCACGGGAGAAAGAGTGGTGATTCTCTGATGCAGAGTATGAAAATAATATGCGTGGGAAAGCTCAAGGATGCATTTTTCAGGGATGCTTCGGATGAATACATGAAAAGGCTCAAAGCCTATTGTAAGGCTGAAATAATCGAGATTCCTGCAGTTAATCTGCCCGATAATCCGTCAGATGCAACTATTGATGCGGCTCTTAAAAAAGAAGCCGATACAATTATAAAGAAAATTCCCTCGGGAGCTACTGTTGTTGCAATGTGTGTTGAGGGAAAACTCTATTCATCTGAAGATGTTGCAGATTGTCTTAACAAAGCGGCAATGAAGGGTAACGGTGACATTGTTTTTATCATCGGTGGCTCATACGGTCTTGACGAAAGTGTAAAAAGACGCGCCGAAATCAGAATGTCTGCATCAAAAATGACTTTTCCGCACAGACTTTTCAGAGTGATGCTTCTCGAACAGATTTACAGAGGCTATAAAATAAATGCAAATGAAAAATATCATAAATAAATCTTTTACGGAGATGTATATATAACAGATGCTTAATGCAAGACGAAGCAAAACCGCTTGTTTTTTAGGTAATACAGAAGATGAATATGAAATTTACAAAGCAGTTGATTATGCTGTGTCACAAGGATATGAATATTTTCTTTTCTGTGCCGAGAATGAGTCAGGGCTCATGTTTGCAAAGCAGGTTATACTTCGTAAAAAGAAACAGACGGGTAATATACCCGATAAAATAATTCTTACAGCAGTTGTTTCCTGTGAAAATCATGCAGACAATAAAGATGAAGCATTCAGAAATAATTATTTTGAAATCATTCCGGAGTGTGATTGTTTTATTGAACTGAAAAATAACGAACCTTTCAGTTGCGAAAAATTTATAATAAGTAAAAGCAATAAGATGATATAAAAAAGGATGTGAAAACCGTAGTTTTCGCATCCTCTTTATGTTTATGAGAAAAGGAACAGATAGCTTAATACATTTTTATAACCGTCAACGGTAAATGCTTTTGCGTCAGGTTCTGTGATGAATGTTGTAACATCAATTCTTGATTTGAGCATCTTTGAATCTGTTGAATATGTTTCAATACGTTTGATGTTTTCACCGATCATATAGGTTTTGCAGTATTCGGCACCTGCATAAATTGTGTAGATATCATACTTTTCGCCGCTGATAGTCTGGGTTGAAAGTTTGATTGAATCGGGAGTTGCCATTCCGCCGCCGATGTCAATCTTCAGATCGTCAACTGTGATTCCGAGTGCTGCCATGTCAAGAGCAGTCAGTTTTGCATATTTTTTTGCGTCAGGTCTGACAAGATAAACTGAGGGATTCTTTTTGTTTACATCACGGATGAGCATATCAATTTCCATTCCGCTGAGATCCATACCTGCTTTCACATGGTTAGGTGAAATATACATTGAAATGGGGGCTTTTTCTTTTCCCGAATAGTTGTATCCTTCAATTCCGAAGTTACCGTTTATGAAAGCCTTTATCTGAGCGGGCAGTTCATCAACTGTAATTTCGCCTTCTGGAGTTTCAATTTCCTCTTCTTTAAGAGCGGGAATTATTTTTTCTTCAACTACAGTATTGCAGATTTTACAGATTTTCTGTTCGAGCCCTTCTTTGCCGATATCTGCAGGAGTTATTACTTCCCATGAAGCATTATGACCTGTTGCGATTACGATATCTTTATCGTAAGTATATGAACATTCTTTACATGTAAATCTTGTGTATCCGTTTTCTGTACATGAAGCTGGAACAACTGTTACATTATAATCATGTGTATGCTCTGTAGTAGGGGGTTCTGTTTTGGGTTCTTCAGTTTCGGGTTCTTTTGTGGTGGGTTCTTCGGGAAGGGGAAGTGCGGGACGTACAGCTTCGTTGAGAACTGCAGAACATGTTCTGCATTTATACTGGTCAAGACCTGCCACACCGGGAGCAGGTACTATAACTGATACCCAGCTTGCATCATGACCTGTTGCGGGAACGGTGTTGTCAGTATATCCGTCAGCACATCTTGAACATGTATACTTTGTAAATCCGTCTTCAGTACATGTGGGGTTGATTACAATTGATGTGTAGTCATGTCCTTTGGGTGCTGTTTCATCTGCTGTATATGTATCACCGCATGTACAACAATAAAAAGTTGTATAACCGATATCTGTGCATGTGGGAGAAAGAATCGTTGCTATATATGAGTGTTTGTGATTACCGTCTTCAGGCAACTTTGTTGTAACTTCCGCATCAGGTGTGGGATTTGTTGTTATTTCATCGGGGTTAAGAAGAGATTCAGCAAAAGCATATTCAATGCTTGTTATCTTTCCGTCTGAAAGACTGATAACCATTTTTACCTTATTTTTTATAAGGACGATTTCATCGGAATCCTGTGTTTTTACAAGCCAGTCAGCTTTTTTGAGTGTATCAGCAGCCTTTGCAGGTGTCATATCAACAGAAATACCGTTGAGCAGATATTTTGCATCATAAACTGTGATACTGCTGATTTTGTTGTCATCTATCATTGAAGGGTCTGACACAATTGTGATTTTGCCGTTTGTGTATTTACCGTCAACTTTTTTCAGGTCAAAATCTTTGCTGTATGATTCAATATCTTTTTTGATAATGCCGCTTACTTCTGTTTTAGGAACGGAAACAGTTGTTGTTTCTTTGTCTGCAACAGTTGTTGTTTCTGCTTCTGTGCTGCCGTCAATTTCAATTTCACCGAAACCGGGTTCAAGTTTTGCTGAGGCACGAAGAATGCTTCTGGCATCTGCAGCTGTAACTTTCTTATCGTTTGTAACATCAACAATAAGAAGCTGTGTTTCATCTGCTTTTTCAAGCTTTGCAGAGATTCTCAGAGTACCTCTGGCATCGGCTGCTGTAATTTTACCGTTACCGTCAAGGTCACCCTTGATAACAGTTTTTGCAGATATACTTGTTGTAAAAATGAACATAGTGATAACTGCAAGAAGTAAAGTAAGAAGTTTTTTCATTATTCCATCACCTTTGTAAAAAACAATATGCAATTATTATAACTCATTTCGTACTTGTTTTTCAACACGCAAATGTACACATTATTTATGTATTTTATATGTAAAGTATGGTAAAAAAACATAGTTTTAGAAAAATTTTATATTTTGGGTTGACATTTTGGTCTATTGATGATAGACTAAAGATGCAGGGTCTATAGTGAATAGACCGAAGAAGGAGGTTTATATATGATTAATTACAGACTCGGTGTTGTTGAGCAGAAATTCGCTTCGCTTATCTGGGCAAATGAACCCATAAGTTCCGGTGAACTTGTGAAGCTTTGTCAGAGCGAACTTGAATGGAAGAAGTCAACAACATACACGGTACTTAAAAAACTGTGTGAAAAGGGGATTTTCAGAAACGAGGGCGGAACGGTCACATCGCTTATCTCGGAAGAGGAATTTTTCTCTTTGCAGAGCAAGAACTTCGTTGATGAAACCTTTGAAGGCTCACTTCCCGCATTTATTGCGGCTTTCACAAAGAAACAGACACTCACTCAAAAGGAAATTGCCGAAATCAGGGCAATGATTGATTCATACGGGGAGGGCTGATTATGGATGCTTTTATGATTAAACTTTTCAATATGAGCATCAATGCGGTATGGCTTATTCTTGCCGTAATCGTTCTGAGATTTATTCTTAAAAAAGCCCCGAAATACATAAATCTTGTTATGTGGGCATTGGTCGGGCTCCGTCTTGTATGCCCGTTTACGATTGAAAGTATGCTGAGCCTTATTCCCTCTGAGGAAACAATACCGTCAAATATTGCATTTGTGTCTTCTCCGTCGGTTGATACGGGCTTCAATGCTGTGAATGAAATAATCAACCCTGCCGTATCGCAATTTGCAGAGGTTCCCTATACATTGGGCTACAGCCCTATTGATATGCTTCTCCGCATTTCTTTTGCCGTGTGGGTTGGCGGTATTGCCGTAATGCTTCTTTATTCGGGGGTAAGTTACATGATACTCAGAAGAAAAGTAAGAGTATCAGTCCGATATGACGGCAATATTTATCTTTGCGACAACATAAAAACACCTTTTATTCTCGGCATTGTAAAGCCGAAGATTTATCTGCCGTCAGACATAACAAAAGAGCAGATGACGGCTGTTACAGCCCATGAAAACGCACATCTTTTAAGGCTTGACCACATCATAAAGCCTCTGGGATTCCTTGTGCTGTGTGTTCATTGGTTCAATCCTGTTGTATGGCTTGCATATATCCTTTTCTGCAGAGATATTGAGTTTGCCTGCGATGAAAAGGTTATAAAAACAATGGAAAATGGAGAGAAGAAAGATTATTCGGAAACACTTCTTTCTCTGAGTATGCCGAAAAAGAGTTTTGCCGCCTGTCCTCTTGCATTCGGTGAAACGGGAGTCAAGGGCAGAATAAAATCCGTGCTCAGTTACAAAAAACCTGCATTATGGATAATTATTGTTGCTGTGATTGCTGTCATTGCCGTGGCTGTCGGCTTTATGACAAGCCCTGCAAGTGGAGCAATTGACGGTTTTCATTATATTGATAAATATTATTACGATAATGTCATCGGCTATGAAAGAGCAAACACCGAAATGCGTGATATCAGCTACAGAATCGGTGCGGATATGATTCTGACAAAGTATTTCGGCACGGGTAAAGGCAATTCGGAAACACTCGGCACACTTGTCGAAGGCGGTGCGAATGATTATGAAATCGGTCTTGTGATTCAAACATTGCCTGTGTTTTATACAAGGGATAATATATCAAAAGTTTATTCTGCAGAGTTTTTCCTGTCAGACAAGTATATATTTATTAGTTTTAAAAACGGTGATTTCATCGGTGCATATCTGCCCACAGACAGCAACGGGAATTACTATGTTATGAATTCATTCAAACTGAAAAGAAATCATAATGTGATTGTTGAAGAGATGTCGGAATTTACGGATAAAGGCAATCCTTATATTCCCGGCACAACAACGCACGAAAAGGTCGGTTTCGGTATAATCGAAATTAATCTTTCAGGCGACCCTTATGTTGTTGTAAAAATTGAAAATAATACGGGGGATAAGCTCTATTACGGCACATCATACGGTGTTTACCGTTATGAAAACGGAGAAAAGATTGATTGCAACACTTATGAAGACAGGGCATGGCATACAGTCCTATGCTTTTCAGGTGAAGATATGATAACAAGAAAATTCAGCCTTGTGGGCTATGACCTTTCCGTCCCCGGTCTTTACAGTGTTGAGTTCCGTTTCGGTGTGGGAGAAGATAACAATACGGAAGAATATCTTGCATCGGTTGAATTTTATGTTGAAGAAAGTATAACGGGCAATGAAGTGCCCACATCAGCACCCGCAGTGCCTGACGGCACAATCGTTCTTCCTGAAGAACAGACAGCAACAAAAATATTTACGGATTATCATTCCGGGCGTAATTTCAATGCAAAGGTTCTTGAGGTGAACGAAAATAACATTCTTGTTGAACCCTTTGAAAATACAGATGAAAGAAAATCTGCAGACAGGATTTATGTCAGCACGAAATTGAAAGGTGACGAAATTTTGCCTGAAATAAAAAAAGGAAACTATGTCACAATCAGTTATGACGGTAATATTCAGGAATCATACCCTGCTCAGATAACAAATGTATATTCAATAATTCTGCATGAGCGCGGTGGCTGATAAACAATAATTTGTCGGGCTCTTTAATGCATAATTCATAATGCACAATGCATAATGATTTGATATTCTCGTAGGGGCACCCATTGGGCGTTCGTTCGTAATATAAACAAATTACGTAGGGCGGGTTGCCCTCAACCCGCCGATTGCGTAAGATAATGGAGCAATAACGGTGGAACACCGTTCAATTGAGTTTCTTATTGTAATCAATTTGTTCAACATGTGGAAATCTAACGATTTCCAATTTGTCTTCGACAAATCGGCGGCTTGAGGGCAAGCCGCCCTACGTTATTGAACCCGACAAATTCTGATTTGTCGAACAAACAAATAAGGACGCCCGACGGACGTCCTATATATAATTGTATGTATTAACCTACATATGCGCCGCATGAATGGCAGAATATATCACCCGAAGCTACGGGGCTCTTACATTCAGGACAAACCTTTGTTTCTGTATTATTGAGCATACTTTCAATATCTTCATCGGGAATTTTTATTCCGCTGATATCTGATGCATACTTTTCATTTCCCGTAATATCGCTGAGCATTGAGTCTGTTGCCTCAAGAATCTGTGCACCTGTGACACCGTCTTCAGGATTAATCTTTGAAACGGGTGAGAACATTACGGGCTCTTCGGTATACTTTCTGATAAGCGGGTCTGAATATGAATGTGAAAGCTGACTCATAAGGATTGCTGCCTTGATAGCCGCCGCCGATTCCTCACCTGACAAGCTGTTTATATCAAATGAAGCGGGAGCCGCAGAAGCATTCTGATATGCCGCTCTGTTTGAATTGGGAGCTGAGCCGAGAAGTTCCGCAATTCTTTCGGGAGTCATGACTTCAACGGGAACGGGGCCTGATGATGAAGATGAAGCCATGTTGTTGATTCTGCGTCTTTCTTCCTCTTCTTCCTTGACTCTCTTATTTCTCTGAACTATAAGAGCCGCAACGAGAGCTGCGAGAATTACGAAAAGAACTGCCGCCGCAATAAGTGCCGCCTGTTGCCATGTGAAGCTTTCTTCTCTTGTGCCGTTATTCACAACAAGCCCTGCATTGAGAGTAAAAGTTTCTGTGGGAGCCTGAATAATGACAGCCGCTGAATCCTGTTCGAGCAGTTCCGCAAGCGAACCGTTTGATGAACCTTCCTCACCGAAAGGCTCTGTTGTTACAAGAGGAACGGTTGTAAGCTGACCGGGAGGAGAAATATTATTACTTCCGCCCTGATTATTGTTACCGTTATCCGGAACTGTTGTATAAGCGATTGTGGGAGCAGTTGTAGCAACTCCTGTAACAATATTTGCAATATTATTGGTTGTTGTTGTGTTTGAATCCACGGTTGTTGTTTCGTCGGGTTTTGCTGTTGTGGAAGCACCGGGAAGTTTACCGATAAGATCATCTATAAGATCCTGAATACTGTCCCAGTTATTAGGAGCATTATCGTCCTGTGCACTGACAGTAATGTGAATACTGCTTGCACACACAATTGCCAATGCAATTATCAATATTTTTTTCAGGCACTTTTTCATGAACATTCTCCTCTGTTTTCGTGTTCCGTTGCCAGGTTAAAAATGTGTAATCAGTTTTGCTGAATATCTGAGTATTGTTCTGGCATCCTTTGCTGTTACTGTTCCGTCACCTGTGACATCTGCAACATAATACTGCCTTGAATCAAGTGTTATAAGTTTAGCACTTGCACGAAGAGCAAGTCTTGCATCTCCGGCTGTGATAAAATCATCAAAATTCACGTCGCCTTTACGCAGATTCAACTCATTTTCATTTTCGGAAACATCTTCCGATACATCTTCTTCATTTGAAAGATTTTCATTGACAGTACCCGAATTCTCTTCCTGAAAAACTGTTGTTGTTTCTTCCTCTGAATCATCAAAAACATAACCTGTAGTGGTTGCTGCAGTATATTCCGGTTCAAACTTGTTGCTCATGAGAAAAAGCACAAGCTCGGAAGAAGACATCAATTTAACTGATGCGGGAACCTGAACATCGTCCCCGTAATTATACTGAATCCATTTTTCAAATGTACCGTTACGGTTAATCACATAATCTGTAAGGTCAATTATTTTGAATTCATCATAATCAAAATTGATTTTTTTCAGAAACGCCTCAAGGTCTGCCTCGGCACCTTCCGAATAACCCGGTGCCGCAGTAATTGTCTTGTTTATATTAATCTCAATGCCCGTAAGTGAACCTGCCTGAGCAAGATTACTCAGAAAGCTCTCCCCTTCAGCCGTAAGTGCCGAAACACTTGAAGCCCCCAAAGAGAAACCGACACTCAATATAAGCATCGAAGCAATTATTATGCGGATGTTAAACTTTTTCATCATTCTTTATTCCAGTATGTAATATTTCCGTAATCCTTACCGTCATCCCTGATGCCGTCATCCATAAACTGAGCAAGAGCATCCGGCTGGCTGACTGAGGGAATTGTTGAACGGCTCTTTACCTGTGAATTATACTCGGTGCGTTTTGTCATAATAACAAGAACTATAGCACCTGTGATAATAATTATGACAATTGCCGCAATAAAAACAAGCAATGTAAGTGTACTGCCTGAAATACGGTCATCTGAATTTCCGTTCTGATTCACGATAAGCACAGAAGGAAGTTCTGCCTGCTGTTCGTTTCCGGGCTGTTTGGTTGGTTCGTCAGAATTATCCTCCTGCTGATTTCCGATTGTCTGTTTATCGGGAGATGTTGTAACAACAGGTTTTACCGTTACGGGAGTTTCAGGCTGTATCGGCTGAAGCTGATTATCTTCCTGCTTATTATTTCCGCCGAAATCACCAAACTGAAAATCACCCAGAGCTCCTTCAAAACCTGATACTATCGAATCAAGTCCTTCACCGAGCATACCGGCAAGGTCACCGAAATAATCACCTATCTCAAAGTCACCGAACAATGAATCACCTGATGAAGCTGAAGTTGTTGTTTCAGCAGGTTTTGTTGTGGGAACTTCGGGAATGTAATTCTCTTCCTCATCTTCAATGATATATATATCATCTGCAAAAGATATAACCGGCGCTGATAAAACAAATATAACAGCGAACAGAATTGCCGTTATTCTTTTCATTTTTCTCACTCTTCCAAATATAATAAAAAAACAAATCAAACTCTATCACATTTTATTATACTATATTAATTTTATTTTATTTTTCTGATAAAGAATTAAGCAAGCAATTTTATGTCTCTTTTTTATAAAATTTAAGGATTATTACCCATTTTAAGACAAAGCAAAAAAATGGTTTTATCCGGATAACACCGAAAATCGGGTTTATCCGGATAAGCAATCAGATATTATTCATTTTCTGTGTTATTTTCAGCTGATTCTTCGTTGCCGTTTTCATTCTTACCTTTTTTGATTACAACAAAAGCAATACCTGCAATCGCACCGATTGCAACAACACCTGCTATTACATAAGTAACCCAGTTTGAATCAGCCTCTGCGGAAATGTTTGCTGTGCCGCCACCCTTTGTTGTGTCAGCTGCGTTTTCTGTGGGAAGAACATAAGTTACAGAATCCGTACGTTCTTCCATAAATTCCTGCTTACCTACAACATTCACAGACTCAACAAGGTCACCGTTTGTTGCTGAATATGAAGATGCCCAGAAGCAGAAGTCTTCCGTGCTGTAATCATCAGTAAGGGGAGCAAAACTGAATGTTACAAGTTCAAGCATACCTTCCGAATTAAGGTCAGAAGTTTTACATGCCTCCATAAAAATAACAGAACATGTTGCAAGACCTCTTTCCGTTGAAGCCTTACCTGCAATTATCATTGCTTCGCCTTTTGTTTCGGGCTCTGCAAAGTCAACAAATTCATACATTTCTTCATTGTATCCGAGATTAAAGTCTGCAGCTTCAAGACCTACGGGATTTTCAACCGCAAGGGCTACCGTAACAACATTTTTCTCTGAGTCAAAAGCTATATCATAAACCAATTGATGGTCTGCAGCAAAAGCTACAACAGAGCAACCGATAAGCATAACAGCTGTAAGAACAAATGCAAGAATATTCTTTTTCATTTTAAACAAATCCTCCTGATTGTACATATCATATATAAGTTACAATATTATTAACAAAAAGTCAACATGTAATTTATACAAAAGGTCGGTCAATATTGACAACCGCATTGTAATGCGTAAACCTGTCTGAAATAAAATTACTTATTTCATTGCTGATTTCCATATCGGTCTTTTTTATTTCGTGAGGAACAACCGCATCAAAAATAACGTTTGTATGGCTTGTTCCGGGAACAACCCTTAAATCGTGAATTGTGATTTTCTCATCAAATTCAACCATAGCCTGAGCAATCTTTTCTTTTATTTCATTTGTCACTTCATTATCAGTTTCAATCGGATCCATATGTATAACGGCGATGCATCCGAGTTCATCCCCAAGCTTACGCTCAGCATTGTCAATCATATCGTGAAGCTCAAAAATATCTTCTTTTCCGTCAACTTCGGCATGAAGCGAAACAACAACTCTTCCGGGACCGTAATCATGCACCATAAGGTCATGGATTCCGATTATTTTATCATAAGACATTGCAAGCTCTTCAATCTGTTCAAGAAACTCCTTTTCGGGAGGCATGCCCAGAAGCGGATTGACTGTTTCCTTTACGGAGCGGATACCTGCATACACAATAAACAGAGATACAAGAAGACCGCACCAACCGTCTATCTGAAGCTGAGTAAAATGCGAAATAACAGTTGAAACAAGAACAACACCCGTTGCAACAGCATCTCCGATACAGTCAAGAGCCGTGGCTTTCATTCCTGCCGAGTTAATTTTCTTGCCGATACTCCTGTTATAAAAGAACATGTAACATTTCACGGCAATCGAAACTATAAGAATTACAATCGCAACAAGGCTTGTATCAACTTCGGACGGATTCATGATTTTATCAACCGAAGACCTGAAAAGCTCCGCACCGACAAGAATGATAATTACCGAGACTGCAAGTCCCGAAAGATATTCCATTCTGCCGTGACCGAAAGGATGGTCTCTGTCAGGCTTTTTTGATGCCATACGGATACCGACAAGCGTGATAACCGATGAACCCGCATCTGACAGATTGTTGAAGGCATCAGCCGTAACGGCAATTGAACCGCTTATAATACCTGCAAAATATTTGATTGCAAAAAGAATGATATTGAGAACTATTCCCATTGCACCGCAGAGTGTTCCGAAAATATTCCTTTTTTCATTTTCATCAGTTATATTCTTATTATCAATAAAAATCTTAGACAGAATCGATATCATCGTAAGTCTCCGTATTCTTTTTATGTTTTTTTCTCAGCTGTTTCTGACGCAGCAACTCAAGCTCGTTGATTTCATTTATCTCTTTGCCTTTTTCATAAATATCCCTGAGCATAAACATGTTGTAAGAGTATTTTGATACATCAGACTTAACATAACCCTTCTTATTTGAATGTTCAAACTCATTAAGCAATGATACAACAAGATCAATGACATTATATTTTCCGTTTCTGAAAAAATCATCGGAAATTTCTTCAGGAAGAATGTATTCATGCCTTCTTGCGGAAAGTTTCAGTTCAAAACTTCTTGTCAGAACCTTTTTTCCGTTTTTCGTAAAGCCGAAGAAAGGATTCACAAACCCGAGCAACCTGTTATATTCCATGATTTTCAGATAAAACATCTCGGGATTATCATTGATTTTCTGCCATGCATCCGAAGCGAAGAATTTCATAACAAACTCATCGTTTTTATCGTGTTTTCTGCCCGTTTCATCATTTTCAGATGCTTCACAAACTGAAAATCCGTCAGCCGTAACGGTTATATAACCACGCTTTATGAGTTCGAGCAGATTCACAATAAATTTATCCGCGCCGCTTACCGTTTCAGCCGTTACAACATTGAGAATCTTTGCGGAAGAAATCTTTCTGAGCACTTTCGACTGTGCATTGTATGATGATTCATCAAAAACATTTTTTCTGCATTTTTTCTCCCACTTTTTTCTGAAAAGACGTCTGTAATTCATCGCATAATATATAATGTATGCCAACAGACCGAGCAACAGTACACCGATAATACAAAAAATAAGAATCATCGGAGTGTTATCATCAGTAATTGTAAGAAGCTTCTCACGGTCAAACAATTCCGAGGGAAGAGAAACACCTGCTTTTACTTCATCCGCAGTATTGTAAGCCATAAAAACAACGGAACCGTTCTCTTTTTTACCTGCAAGAGAGCCTGATTCAACAATTGTGTAATCCTCGGCAAAGCTTTCACCGGGGATTTTCATTGTCATTGACACATTACGGCACACAAGTCCGCTGCCTTTGTTTACAGCCGTACAGTAAAAATATGCTTCATCTCTGTAAATCTTCACAACATCGGAAAGAACATATCTTACGGAAAAAACATGTGTTTCATTTTCAGACCTGAAATTCCAGTTTACGGTATAACGGTCATCACTCTTTGAAAGTGTATAAGTACCGTTTGCAAATACACTCTGAGCATTTTCATTACAGCCGTTACCGTCAACAGACACGGAAACATCGCTCAGGAGTGAAAATGATTCAAAATTATTTTCGGGTATCATTATTTCTCTTACAAAGCCGTCAGATTTTCCGTCAAAAGTAACGGTCCATTCTTCTGTCACAAGTGCACTGCCGTCACTTCTCAATTCGGCATTTACATTCAGATAATCAACCGAATATGACGCACCGAAAGCCGTCAACGGCAGAAATATCATAATCAATACTGTCAGCAAAAGACCCGATAAAATTTTTTTCATATATATTCATTCCTTAAAAAGCATATAAGATAAAAAAAGCTTTCATCCCGAAAAGAAGAATGAAAACGCAAAAACTATAACATAATTATAAGAAAAAAACCAAATCTTGTCAAGGAAGATTTTTAATCTCCTTTCATCTTTTCCGTTAAGAAAAGGGACTGAAGAATCAGCCCCTTAAAATCAATATACAAATTCCGTAAACTCTGTTATATCAACAATTCTTGCATTTACATCCATTATAAATGTTTTTGCCGTGATATCAATGTTCATAAGCATATTTACTGACTGCACCTGTTTTGTATCGGGATTATAAATAAGAGTTACCGTACAGTCCGTGTAATTGAAATTGATGTCATTCATTACCATTGATGAAATGGCAGTAATCTGTTCAGCCGCATCATACGGGTCAAAAACAGCATTTATTATTCCGTCCGAGCTCTCGGCACCGGGAGAAAGATGCCCAGGATTGAGTTCATCATTGAACGTCATCACTATTTTATACATATCATCGGAAAGAATCTCACAATATGCATTTTTTATCTTTGTCGCATCCGTGAGAAGGCATCCGTAAGGAGAATCCTTCACGGGCAGTTTATTTGAATTTCCTGCTTTTACATCTTCCGGTTTTGCGGCTGATTTTGATGTTACGTATTTTTCAATTATGGGCAACACAAATTCGACAACAGAACCGAGATTCTGCTTATCTGACGGCAGATTCTGATATCTTGTCATGGTGAATGCAGGCGCATCGTTTTTGAGAGAATTCATAATCTCAGTATACTCTGTGAGAATCTGTGACGGTGTCACAAGTGACTTATCGCTTTCAATAACTCTTGTTGTGCCGTCAATATCTTTGACTGTTATCTCGGTTGTTCCCCAACCGGGACGCACCTTTTCACCTGCGGCATCGGTTACGGTCTCTTTACCGCCACCGAATACACCTGTACCGAAACCGACAGCAATAAGTATACCGCCGATAAGTACAAGAACAACTATAACGATTATGAGCTGAATTGAAGTCGATTTTCTTTTTCTGAGTCTTTCGGAAGTACTTTCATCCTCATCATCAGACTCAACAACAAAAAAGGTTGATTCATCTTCACCGATTGAATAATCGGGTTCATCTTCGGCGATTATTTCAATCTGTTCTTCCTCACCGATAAACTCCACACCGCAGAAACGACAAAAACAAGAATCATCATCTATTATGTTTTTACAGTTAGGACATAACATAAATCAGACCTCCTTAGGGGTTACATCATATCTGCAAAAATTGCACCGATGCTTGATTTTTCATATCCCTTGAGTGTCATCTGGTCTGCAGGAATAGACTCTGAAAAATAATTTATAATTATCTGAGTTGATGTAACACCTGCAAGATCACGTGTATCAATCTGCTTAAGCTGACCGTCCACAGAATAGAATCTGAATATCTGGTCATCACTTACATATTCATGGCAGATACCTTTTTCACCGTTGACTGTTACATCAAATATTGAACGGAGTTTTGACTGCATTGTCTCATAATCAGCTGCAGCAAAAGAAAGATTGAAAGTGTCACCTTCAAGACCCATCATATCCATAACGGTATCGGTAAGTTCAACATACTGTTTTGTGGCAGGTCTTTTGATATACATTGTGCCGTCTGCTCTCATAATAGCAACTTCGGTACCGTCAAGATTTGTAAGGATTTCAAAATTATCCCCGTCAAAAGACATTGCAAGGGGGTCACCCGTACCGCCGGAATACATAGCACCCTGAATATAGCAATCTCTGTTGAAGAATGCCTTTATCTGAGCATCTGCCTTCTTTACCTGCTCGGTATTTTCAGTCTGCACATTTCCGCCTTCTGCTGTTGTTGTGTTTTCAACAATCTGGTTGGGGCTGTCCTTACCTACATCATTGCTGAGTGTTGTTGTAGCTTCCTGAACCTGCTGTTTTATGTTCTCAATGTATTCATCACGTGAAATAACATTGCCTGAAACGTCTGTTATCTCTTCTGTCATTGCTTCATTGAGAAAATCATTGAACGGGTCATTATGATTGAGTGATTCAGTCTGTGATTCACCTTCAATACCTGCAGGATTTTTGTCATCACCTGAATTCAGGAAGAAAATCACAGCCGCAACAATAACAATAACCGCAACAACACAAGCCGCAATTATTACAGGCAGTTTTTTGTTTTTCTCTTCGGGTGCGGCAGTAACAACAGTTATTGTGTCACTTGCCGAAAAATCAACATTTTCTGTTGAACTTCTTCTCATTGATTCAGAAGCATTTTCCTGAATTTCATTTGACTGAGCCTCTTCTGGCATTGTTTCGGGATTGTTGTTTTCGGGAATTAAATCTTTATTTTCCATTTTCATTTTCCACCTTTTACATTAGCGTTGATATGAATGATATCATATTAGTCTTAGAATAACCTTTAAAAGTGAGCATATCTTCAGGATAACCTGCGGTGAACTCATCAATATCAACTATTGTTTCAGGATTTTTCTGTGAATCACAAAGAATCATCTGAACAATTTCGTCTTCAACTGCAATGAATTCCATCACATGCTCATTATTTTCATATCTGTAACATACAGCGGACTTACCGTTGTGTGTTGCCTCAGTTACAGATGAGGGGGATTTTGCTTCAAATTTCACTTTATTGAAACTGAAAGAAAAATCTGTTGTATCAAGCCCCATCATTTTTTTAACGGCGGCATTGAGCTCCGTATACTTTTTCGTATCGGGATTCATAAGATAGATATCGCCGTCTTTATTCATTATTGCAATGTCTTTTCCGTCCATCTCGGAATAAATCTGAAAATCATTACCGTCCATTGCAATTTCAAGTGGAGTTTTCTCCCCTCCCGATATCATTGTGCCGTCCATGTAATATTTTCCGCAGAAGAAAGACGTAAGAACATTCATAACGTTATCCGAACCGTCTGCAGGATTTTCAGTCACTTTTGTAGTCTCCTCAAGATACTTTGTTGTTGAAACCTGCGGTTTCACAGGCTTTATTGTCTGTGGCGGAACGGGACGTGTTGTGACTTCGGGCTTGAATGCAACTGTTGTTGCCGCGGTTGTTGCATGCTCAAGAAGCTCATCTGCATAAGAACCGCTGATTCCTTCAAAACTTATTGAAACATCTTCCGTGAATGTTACGGGCGATGTATCCTTCTCTTCTGTTTCGGGAAGAAAGCCCGCAGTTTCTTCTGCCACATGCTCATTTACGGGCACATCAGTTTTCTTTCCTTTCGCAATCACAACCGCAACGATAATCGCAATAACGATAACCGCAGCCGCAATCATAAGAAATATCTCCATTTTTTTATTTTTCCTCTCATACTGAGTTTTTGAATTTATAACAACGGGAAAAGCAAACTCACCGCATATGGGGCATTTCATGCCGTCATATTCTGTTGAACAGTTACTGCATTTCATATTGCTCAGTACCCCATGTTAATGAAATATATTATATTTTATCATAAATGATTACCGAATTCAATATCAAAAAAAAGAAAACCGTCGGCAAACCGACGGTAAAATCATTACTTCTTTTCAGCTTTTTTGGTTGTCTTCTTTGCAGTTTTCTTTTCTGCGGGAGCATCAGCCTTCTTTGCAACTGTCTTCTTTTCTTCAACAGGTGCTTCGGCTTTCTTTTCTTCAGCCTTTTTTGCTGTCTTTCTCGGAGCTCTCTTTACAGGCTCCTTCTTCATAAGCTCAACAAGAAGAAGAGCATGACCCACATTGCCGTCTACTGCAAGTTTTCCTGCAAAGAATGCATCCATGGGATCAGTCTTGCATGAAAGAATGCTTTCAAGAACTTTGCTCGAAACAGTAATTGCCGCTGTTCTGTCGTGATAATCATAAGGTTCAACGGCAAAAACACCGTTTACATATGCAACGTAAAAAATACCGCCGCAGTCTTCATCAGTCATTTCAACCTGAATTGCAAAGCTTTCGGTAATCTTTGATTCATCAACTGTTCCGTACTTTTTCTTGAGCGCATTGAACTTATCGATAAATGTCATAAGTATCAATCCTTTTCTTTAATTTATTACAATAAAATTATATCTTTATTTACACAGCTTTGTCAATTGTATTTTGTCACGATTTTTCCCGATAATTCAACGAATAATAGTTATTTATTCCTAAAAGCAATTATTTACCCGTGATTTTTTACAAGCTGTTTGAAATGATTTCCTTTTTCTTCAAAATCACGGTAGTAATTATAGCTTGCCGCCGCGGGTGACATTATGCATGCCTTGCCTTCTTTTGTGAATTCAAAGCATTTTTCAACAGCTTCTTCCATATCCTTTACTTTGAAGATGTTGATTTCAGTTCCGATTTTCAGGATGTTATCGGCAATATTATGTCCCGTTTCGGGAAGACATACAAGATTATCGATATCAAGTACGGAAAGAGCCTTTTCAAATTCTGTATAATCAAGTCCTCTGTCAAGACCGCCTATCATAAGAGTGCCGACATTACCGATAGCCTCCACAGCACACAGTACCGCTTCGGGAATTGTTGCAATTGAATCGTTATAATAATCAATACCCGAATAAGTGCCGAAATATTCCATTCTGTTGGGTATTCCCTCAAATTTTTCAATTGCACGGCGGATGGATTCTTCGTCTGCACCAACAGCCTTTGCGGCGGCTGATGCAAACCCTATATCCATCGCATTGTGTCTGCCTTTAAGATTATTGTTGATTCCCGTAAGAGTTGTAACAAACTCATCAGGCTCAGAATACACCTTTATACATATTGATTTCAGAGCATCTGTGTCAATATACTCTTTAAGACCCTGCGTACCGTTGAATACGAAGTAATCATTCTCATTCTGATGCTTCACTATATTGAGTTTTGAGTTCACATAACCCCTGAAGCCCTCTTCATAATGGTCAAGATGCTCTTCGTAAACATTTGTAATAACTGCAACGTGAGGTGAGTTTCTTGTGAATTCAAGCTGATGTGATGACATCTCAATAACAGCAAAACTGCCCTTTGGCATATCGATTTTTTCAAAAACAGGGATACCCATATTTCCTATAAGCGAAACATCAAACCCTGCTTCGCTGAGCATTCTGTAAGTGAGAGTTGATGTTGTAGTCTTACCCTTTGTGCCCGTAATTCCGACAATTGTACAGTCTGCAAAACGCAGAAACATATCCGTCTGACATGTAATTTCCGTTGTTTCGGGATATCTCACACCCACAAAAGGTATTCCGGGACTCTTGAAAACAAGATCATAATTACCTAAGTGACCGAGATAATCGTCACCGCAGTCAAATGAAACATTTGCATCATCAAGTGTAAGAGTATTCTTATCACCGATTGTAAGATGTTTTTCGGGGAGATACTTTCTTATAAAATTGTATGTTGATTTTCCTTCTCTGCCGAAACCGAGAATAAGAACTTTCTTTTCCTTTATATATTCAATAAGATTCTGTGCTGACATAAAACTGCTCCCGTCTGAAATTATCTGCCTTTTATTATACATTATTTATATGAAAAATCAAGGAGTGATAAAAAAAACGACAAAAAGATAAAAAAATCGTCTGCAAATCTCTTGACATAGTCGTTTCATTAATGTATAATGTCAAAGTATCAATTTATGAATTGATAAAAGTTTGAGATTAACCCACGCGGTAAATGCGGAGGGAGGGAATATAATGAGCCAGATCAAAGTTAAAGAAAATGAATCACTGGACAGTGCGCTCAGACGTTTCAAGCGTCAGACTTCAAGAGACGGTATCATCCAGGAAGTTCGTAAAAGAGAACACTATGAGAAGCCTTCTGTTGCAAGAAAAAAGAAGTCTGAGGCAGCTCGTAAACGTAAGTTTAAGTAATTGATTTTGACGGCGGGTTCTGAAAAGAGCCCGTCATTCTTTTTGTTTGAGGTAATCACAATGAACATTGAACGTCTTATGTCTGTTATGCCTGAGAATATTGATGCGGCACTTATCGTCACACCCTGTAACAGACGTTACTTTACTGAATTTGAATCTTCTGACGGTTTTCTTCTTGTCACACGAAAAGGAAGTATTTTTTATACCGACAGCAGATATATCGAAGCGGCTGAAAACACAATAAAATGCTGTGATGTTACAGAAGGCAGACAGGTTTTCGCTCAGATGAAAGATTATCTTACGGAGAGAAACGTAAAAACAGTTGCAGTTGAAGCAGCGGGACTCACTCTTGCCGAATTCAACCGTCTGAGCAACAACGAAAACATGAATTGTTTTGAATTTGTTGCAGACAATACTCTTGACACGGCAATCTCTGTTTTCAGATGTGTGAAATCAGAAGAAGAAACCGAAAAAATACTCAGAGCACAGAAAATTGCGGAAGACGGATTTCTTCATATTCTCAATTTTATAAAAAAAGGCAGAACTGAAAAGGAAATTCAGCTTGAACTCGATTTTTATATGCTCAGAAACGGTGCAGAAGCCCTTTCTTTTGACACAATTGCAGTAAGCGGTAAAAATTCATCAATGCCTCATGGTGTACCGACTGACAAACCGGTTGAAGACGGTGATTTCATCACTCTTGACTTCGGTGCTGTTGTTGACGGTTATCACAGCGATATGACAAGAACCGTTGCAGTAGGTTTTGTGACCGAAGAACAGGAAAAGGTATACAATACTGTTTTAAAGGCTCAGCAATCATCTCTCGACATCATCAAAGCAGGTATTTCATGCTTTGATGCCGATAAAGCCGCAAGAGATATTATTACAAATGCAGGCTACGGTGAATATTTCGGTCACGGCACGGGTCACGGTGTTGGAATTGAAATTCATGAACTGCCGAATCTCTCACCGAGAAGCACGGCAATTCTTGAAAACGGCAATATTGTCACGGTTGAACCGGGAATTTATCTGCCCGGAAAATTCGGTGTCAGAATCGAAGACATGGTTTTTGTGACTGAAAACGGATGCAAAAACCTTACAAGCTCACAAAAATCATTGATTGTTCTCTGATTTTTGAAAAAACACTTGAAAAAAATTTAAAAATATATTATTATTTAAAGGTAAAGTTATCAAAACTTATATAGATTTATATAACGGAGGAAAAAAATTATGGTTTCAGCAGGCGATTTCAGAAACGGCGTAACATTTGAAGAGGACGGCAACGTACTTCAGGTTGTTGAATTCCAGCATGTTAAACCCGGTAAGGGCGCTGCTTTCGTTCGTACAAAGACAAAGAATGTTC